>NZ_JBFROV010000013.1:0-61602 GCF_041471725.1 Vibrio sp. 10N.261.51.F12
TCTAGGGTCTAGGGTCTAGGAGATAATGTGGGGTAATCTATTTTCATCAAAAAAAAATGCTATCCCCAGGTTCCACCCTCTACCTCCTAGGCCCTAGGAACTAGGAACCGCTCTTCTCCATTCCTCCCATTTTTACCCTCCCCCTTGAACCAACCTCACACATTTCCGCCCTATTTCAACAATTTGGCTATTTTTTTCACTTTCGAGTTAATCCTAGAAATTATCTGACCGCCTCTTGTTAGTGAGCGGGGCGAACGTCCCAAATTGATAGTGATTCAAGGAGAACGACAATGGCTTTATCAATGCACACGAACTACGCGTCGCTAGTGACACAAAATACGCTAAACAACACCAGTGGCCTGCTTAACACCGCAATGGAACGTTTAAGCACTGGTTACCGCATCAACTCAGCCGCCGACGATGCCGCAGGTTTGCAAATTTCAACCCGTCTAGAATCACAAACCCGTGGCATGAATGTCGCCATGCGCAATGCGCAAGATGGCATCTCGATGATGCAAACGGCCGAAGGCTCAATGGATGAAATGACGAACATCGTGTATCGCATGAATGACCTTGCAACACAGGCATCAAATGACACGTCTTCGACCGCTGATAAAACGGCGCTAAATAAAGAATTCCAACAGCTCAATGAAGAGCTTGTCAACATCATGGATTCAACCAACTTTGGTGGCCAAAAATTATTCAACACAACTGGATTTGCTGCTGGTGCAGTGAATTTACAAATTGGTACTAACGCCGGCGAGCAACTTGCTGTCGATGTTTCAACTGAGATCACCGCTCTGAACGGTTCGATAGGCGCAGCGGGTGCTTTCGCTCTCGGCGATATTTCAACGGCTGCTGGCGCTCAAACTGCATTGACGACATTGACTGGTGCGAGCGGTGATGCTGGTGTTCTTGCTGATGTCGGCACCACTCGTTCTAGCTTTGGTGCCAACATTAACCGCCTAGAGCACACCATTGCTAACCTAGGCAACATGGTTGAGAACACCTCTGCTGCGAAAGGTCGTATCACTGATGCTGACTTCGCGGTTGAATCTTCAAACATGACGAAGAACCAGATGCTGATGCAAGCGGGCACAACGGTTCTTTCGCAAACAAACCAAATGCCTAGCATGGCGATGTCGCTACTGCGATAGCGCCACCCTATCCCTGATAACGGGTGTGATGACGTCCAACCTAGTACACCCGTTATCTTGGATTCGAAGAGCCTTCCTTTATCAGCTCTTCATCCGTCCTTTACCTCCCTCGGGAGGTTTTTTGTTTTCTCTATCGCAGCACGATTCGGAACCCAGATCTCACATTCCAACCATGAGTATTACCTACGGTTAATACCTTGAGGATTTGTGTCGCCTTCCTCTTCTAACACCAATGCCATGACTTGACTGGCAAGCGGAACATCAATGATGGAAACGTGCCTTCCGCCATTCAAATCAAACACATTTAAATAATTGTTTTTAAACGAATTAAATCATGGCACACATCTTGATTTAATCACTATTCACCCTCTGCGCTGTTCACGACATTAGCCATACAGCCAGCTTGATTAGGAGCACTCTAATGAGTTCGTTAGACCCCATCACTATGGCCACCCAGCTTGCCACTTACGACGTACAACCATTTCAACGTCGTTACCAGATGCAAGCCGACAGTTATCAAAGTCAGATGACCGCTTTAGGGAAAGTAGAATCGGCACTGCGCGAATTCAGAACGGCCGTCAATGCGATGAACAGCAGCGATTCTAATGTCATTAAAAATAGCGCCACTGTCTCTGAAGAAGGTTTCTTTGGTGCGAAAGTCGACGCCAAGGCACTGGCTGGAAGCTATCAGATTTTTGTCGAACAAGTCGCGACGGCGCATCAACTTTCAACCGGTATGCCCACAGACCTTGATGCCACCACCGAGGTGCCCATCACAGGCACACTGGACTTTACCGTGGATGGTGAGAGCCTTTCCCTGGATTTAGCGACGCTAGACAGCGACGGCGATGGAAAAGCGACCATGGCGGATTTGGTATCGGCGATCAACAACGACCCTGATAATCCCGGCGTGAATGCCACCTTAGTGCGCTCCAACGGTCAGACACATTTCATGCTATCGAGCACGGAAACAGGCGTCGCAAACACGATCAATGTTTCAGCCTCTGGAACAGGCGCAACCTGGTTTGAGGACGCCTTCAGCAACACCAACGATATCAGTGCCCCACAAGATGCTGTGATTTGGCTTGGAGCAGAAGGAACCGGGCTCAAGCTACAAAACAGCAGCAATACGTTCACTGGCGTAATAGATGGCGTTGATCTCACCGTAAGTAAGGCTCAAGTTTCTGGCGAGGCACCTCTCACCCTCGATATTGGCGCGGATACTGAGGCCACCAAAGAGCAAGTCACTCAGTTTATTGACGCTTATAACGCACTAATGTCGACCATCGATGAGCACACGGGTATCGGCGGTGAAGATACATCACGCGGTGTATTAGCCAGTGACCCTACCCTTCGTTCGATTGAGAGCCAACTGACCAGTTTAGTTCGTGGCGAATATGAGGGCATGCGCCTAAGCCAAGTGGGTATAGAGATAGATCGCAGCGGCACCATGACACTCGATACCAGCAAATTTGAAGAGGCTCAAAACAATAACAGTGCCGCGCTAGAGGCTATGTTCAATGGCGACGGCAACCTTCTAGATTCTATCGATACCATGGCAAACCCCTTCTTAAAATCAACGTCAGGGTTGTTTAAAAGCCGTAAAGACACCTTACAACAAAATATTTCACGCATCGACGATAAGCAGGCCACCTTAGATCGAAAATATGACATGTCGTACAACCGCTATCTCAAACAATTTACCCAAATGAATACCTTAATGACCCAGATGAATCAAACCATGGGCATGTTTGGTTAACCCAAGGAGACAATACAAATGCTAATGGACTCAGGCTACGACTCTTACCAGCAGGTTGATTTAAACGCTCAAGCTGCCGCTGCCAGCCCTCACCAGCTCGTAGTGATGCTCATTGATGGACTCCTCGATGAAGTCGAACGTGTGCGCGGCCATATTAATGCAGGACGGCTGGCCGAAAAAGGCGATGGCATCAGTAAAAGCATGAACATTCTAGTCGGTCTCGACAGTGCATTAGATCTCGATGCTGGCGGCGACATTGCTCAGAACCTCCACCAGCTTTATGACTTTTGTCAGGTTGAACTGTATCACGCCAGTGTGAATAACGACGTCGAGAAGCTAGCGAGCGTTGAGCGCATCATGGGCACTATCAAAGAAGGGTGGTTGAATTTTGGCAAACACGCATAAGGTGTCCCCTGAGCGATTTCGACACCTAAGTCAACTCATTGAAATCGCAACAAAAACAGAAGACTGGCCGACCCTAAAACGCTACGACTTACAGCTTAGGGAGCTTTTGGTTACCCATGATCCTTTTACTCTAGGTGCCCAACAAGACCCACGGTTAACCGCTGAAATTGAACGGGCAAAACAAGCACACCTACAGGCGTTTATGGCGTTATCTCAGGCCACTGACACCCTAAAAACGCAACTCGGTATGGCCGATGAGCAAAAAGAACGTGCCCAAGCGTATCAGCTGGCTATGACTCTGGAGTAATCATGCTAAATTCACCGTCGGCGACCCAAAGCGCCACTGCGCCAAATACCACCAGCCATCATCGCGATGATGGTAATTCCTCGAGCGCGCGGGCAATTGCCCCCTCAACACAAAACCCGATGACATCAGGCCGACCGTCATCGTTCAAGGCATTAGTGAGTGATTCAAAATCAGAATCGTCCTTAACTGAGCACGACGATGAGAACCTTGAAACCTCTACTGGGTCACCGCAACTCATCGGGGCCTTGCTGCTTCACCCTCAAATTAAGGGTGAGTTTGGGCTTGATGACGCTCACCCCTCCCTCGAATTCAACACACGCCTCAACTCTAAGAATATCAACACGCCTCAACAGCTCTCACATTCCAACGAGGCGCTGACAGGGCAGCGAACCACGAGTTCAATGCCCTCTGATTTTGCTTATCGCTCTGATCGACAAAGTGTTATCACTGCACTCAACCAACACGCACGCCTCTCCAGTCATTCACTGTCTGGCGATCTTCAATCGACCACTCAGTCTGTGTTAGGTGGGCTATCGAATACTACGCAGTCCAACCCTCTATTAAACCCTAATAATCTGTCTCTGGCAGCCGCCAACGGCAACGCCGAAAACGTGAGTGCCCACTCAACTGCACAATGGGCCAATGTTCGTGTCGATACCCAAGCAGGGAAGTGGGGCGAACAAATGCTGCAAGTGCTCAATGATCGCGTCACCTTACAAGCGCAGCAGAATCTACAAGAGGCACGAATTCGATTGGATCCACCCGATTTAGGCAAGCTTGACCTGACGGTGCGGGTTGAGGGTGACCGTCTCAGTGTACAAATTAATGCCAATGCCACCGCGACACGAGAAGCGCTCATGCAAGTCTCGGATCGACTGCGTCACGAGCTACAAAATCAAAACTTCCTACAAGTTGACGTTCAAGTGGGGTCCGGAGACAGCCACACGGCCTCATCACAATCGCAACAAGCGGAGGATGAAAAGCGTGTGTTTACTGCACGGGAGACCGTCGACGACTCAACAAAAAATCCGTCTCACTCCGCCGCCGAGCGTTGGCTCAATATTCATGCCTAGTGCATTCATAAGGAAATAGGTTATGACCAAACAACACATTATTGCGCTTTTTATTACCATGATTATCAGCAGTGTCGTTATATCGGCAGCGACTGTTGTGGGGACAACGTGGTACATGAAGCAAGCCAATCACCATAATTCCTGGCTGTCAGAGTTACTGGCCGATCAGCCCCAAAGCCAACTATCACCAAGCTTTCAATCATTAGAGAAATTAGTGCTTAGCGTAAGGGGCAAAAAGCAAACCCATTTTGTCATGCTTGAATTAGCGATCGAGACTCGTCGCCCTGATCGCATGGAGAACATCAATGACTATATGCCCGTAGTACGTAATGCCATGCTCAACCTGTTCAGCCAGAAAACCTATGAAGACCTGCACGGTGCCAATGCCTTGGTGCAACTTCAAGACGAGGTCAAGGTCACCGTACTCGGCGCGTTTGAGAAAACCGATTTAGTCCACGATATTGATGACGTACTGCTCACTAAATATGTCGTGCAGTAGGAGCCCTTATGCTGGATATGAATCACAGGGACAGTTACGGCATTGAAGAAGAGATTCAGTCTCCCTCACTGCCCATTGATGAGCACCGCTTACTCAGCCAACATCAAATTTTGGTGAAACGAATCGTGAATCAACTACGCCACCATGCGACGACCCATTGCAGCGTTGAAGATATGCAGCAGATCGGACTGATTGGTTTACTCGAAGCTGGGCGGCGTTATGGTGATATTGATGATAGTCACTTTGCAGCGTTTGCTGTGTGTCGAATTCGTGGTTCGATATTGGACGAATTGCGCCGTTTAGATTGGCGCTCTCGTAAGACTCGTCAACAAGCCCACGAGCTCAACGACATCACTCGTGACCTCACTAAAGCTTTAGGTCGCCTACCTACCGATAAAGAAATCATACAGGCGCTGGGTACCGACCAAGCTGACTATTTATCACGGCTCAATGCCTCCATGGCAGGTGAGATGCAAAGCCTCGACCAACTCATTGATAGCGGTCTTGAAAGCCATGCTCATAGCACCTATGACGCAACCCAACATGAGCATACTCGTCGTAGTCTCGAGGTCGCATTAGGCCAACTTGCTAAGCGAGAGCAACTGCTCATGACCCTATTTTATCAGCATGATATGAACCTACACGAAATCGCGCTGGTGCTGGACTTAACCCCTCCTCGTATCTGTCAGCTTCACAAGCAAGCTCTCAAACAACTCAATCAATTGTTATCTTCTTAGGAGTCACCTATGCAAAAATTTATGGGCGTGCTGATCATATTAGTGTGTGTGTTCGGTGGTTACGTTTGGGCCGGTGGAAACCTGATGGCGATATGGCAACCTGCTGAATTTCTTATCATCATTGGGGCGACCGTAGGGTCATTGATTGTTGGTAACCCACCGCAAGTCCTCAAAGAAATGCGCAGTCAACTACGCAGTATTGTCGCCCCTCAAAAACAAGAACAAGCATTTTATATGGAGCTTATGGCACTGCTGCAGGTCTTACTCGAGACCGTACGAAGTGGCGGATTCAAAGCCCTTGATAAGCACATTGAAAATCCAGAACAAAGCCCGATATTCAGCCGATATCCATTAGTAAACCGTGATTATCGTTTAGTTTCTTTCATTACCGACAATTTGCGTTTAATGGCAATGGGACAAATGTCGCCTCATGAATTAGAAGGACTACTAGAGCAAGAAATAGAAGCCATTGAGACCGATCTGTTACTGCCATCTCGGTCGATGCAACGCACAGCGGAGGCTCTTCCTGGGTTTGGCATTTTAGCGGCCGTGGGTGGCATCATTATTACCATGCAAGCTATTGATGGATCGATAGCCCTGATTGGTTATCACATTGCAGCGGCTCTAGTAGGCACATTTTTAGGTATTTTTGGTTGTTATTGCTGCTTAGATCCAGCCAGTAATGCCATGGCCCAGCGCGTTAAACGAGACATGTCAGCCTTTGATTGCATTCGCGCCACCCTGGTCGCGTATGTTGCAAAGAAGCCAACATTGCTTGCCATCGATGCCGGGCGAAAACACATTCAGCTAGACATCAAACCCACTTTCAATCAAATGGAGAGGTGGCTAGCTGAACAGGAGGGATAATGCAAAAACAAGAGTACGTTGTCTTTAAGCGTTCTGGGCGTCGTCATGAGCACGAACATCATGGCGGGGCGTGGAAGGTGGCATTGGCTGACTTCATGATCGCCCTAATGGCCCTATTTCTGGTGTTATGGGTCATGCAAGTGGTCGATAAAGAAGAGCGTAAAGCCATCGTTGCCCATTTGAACATGGGCAGCGTCTTTGATAAAAGCACTGGCAACCTATTTGATACCTCACAAAGTATCTCACCCATTGATCTCGCGAGTGATTCTTCGGTGCCAAGTCAGCATGACTCTGTCCATACGGTCACGTCTTTTTACAACGGTAACGGCAACGGTCCAGAGACTGATTCACTGATTCAAGGCACCTTCGATACGCAAGAGCAACTGGTTTTGCTTGCTCAGGTCATCGAAAACATGACAAGACAGATCAGCGCAGAGGGCAACGTCGATATTATCGTAACCCCGCAAGGCCTGCGAATCGTCTTACAAGATGACTATAAACAAAGTATGTTTCTTCGTGGTGGCGCGACATTAACCCCATTTTTCGAAGACCTGCTACTAGCACTTGCCCCCATTTTTCACCAAGTTGAAAACCCTCTCATCATCAGCGGTCATACCGACGCCACATTGTATAAGAAAGCATTTGGTCGCCGTTCTAACTGGGATCTCTCTGCGTCACGCGCCAATAGAGCACGGCAGACCCTTGTCTCCGGTGGTATGCCCGAGCAGCGAGTACTACAGGTAACTGGGATGTCCGACCGAGCGCTGCTCAATGCCGATGAGCCGAAGTCTAGCGAGAATCGACGTATCGAGTTATTTGTCCTCACCACACCCGCAGCACACGTCATCAGTACCTTATTTGGTGAACAACCAAGCAGCGCATTGAACAAGGCACGACAACAAGCCCAATTCAATCAACCGGTATTAAGGCATGACACCATCGGGTATGCGATAGATAAAACGTCAACGACCACACCACAGCCCTTATAACACGGATGTAACCAACCAAGTTCTATGCTTGGGTAGAACGTCGAGCCAATACGTGGCGATGGTGGATTACGTACCAAGGTAGTACTCACCCTTTGATGGGTGAGATCTATGTATGACGAAGCGTCAATCGCGAGCAGTACATCGTAAATTGATGAGAGTGAATTAGAGCCTGTTATGAAGCAAAGTCCGACACACATTCCCGATTCTCCGCCAGACGCACTTAAAAAAGCGTTCCTTTGGTTGGTGGTGGTTGACTATGTTTTATTGGCTTTTTTTCTCAGTCAGCTTGCAACACTGACACTTAAAGGAGGGACGGCAATTAGCCTATTGTTGGTCGTGTACAATGTTTTACTGAGCTTTCTTTGCTTTAGAAGAACCCATCAACATGATGGCTATATCATTTACCCCACACTCTCCGCCACCTTACTGGCGTTTATCTGCTTTCTTTATTTTTTCTTTTTGGTGTGATTCTTCTAGACCCTCTAGCAAGAAACACCTGATCGCTCTCTCACAGACGCGACTTAAAATCATCACCATCCTCCATTTCTGTCTCAGTGACGTCCTATCAGAAAATGTGACAAAGAACAGCCAACAGCATCACTAATGTCGATTCCTATCCGCTATTTTTTCTCATTCTTTGAAGTCGGTTGAAAGCCAAAATTATAAAGTGTGAACTATCAACCACATCTTGTTTTTTACGCTTTGTTTCAAGTCGCGATTAATTATTATGTATGACAATAATACATACAAGGAATTACAAAATGAAACAAAGTCTTGTCCTCACCGGTTCATTGTTGCTGTCGGTTTCTGCCTTCGCAAACGTGGCGAACAATGGTGTGTCATACCCTGTCCCTGCCGATAACTTTGATATGCGAAATTGGAAGATCACGATTCCATCTGATATCAATGAAGATGGTCGAGTCGACGAGATCGAGGGCGTTGCGATGATGAGCTACTCTCACTCAGATTTTTTTCACCTAGATAAAGATGGCCACCTTGTCTTTGAGGTACAAAACAAGGCGATTACGACCAAAAACTCAAAAAATGCTCGCTCAGAGCTGCGTCAAATGGCGCGTGGTGCAGACTTCTCTATCGACACTCATGACAATCTAAACAACTGGGCGCTCTCCAGCCACCCTGACGCAAAAACGTTTAGTGCTGTTGGTGGCAAACTGGAAGCGACCCTAAAGGTCAACCACGTTTCTCTGCACGCCAAATACCCTGAAAAATACCCTGCGCACTCTGTTGTTGTAGGACAGATACACGCTGAAAAAGACAAAGCACAAATCAAAGCGAAATCAGGTTATGGCCACGGTAATGAACCGATTAAGATTTTCTACAAGAAATTTCCAGGTCATAAGATGGGCTCAGTATTTTGGAACTATGAGCGCAACCTAGAAAAGAACGATCCTGATCGCGCGGACATTGCTTACCCTGTATGGGGAAATACATGGGAAAACCCAGCGGAACCTGGCGATGCTGGTATCGCATTGGGAGAAGAGTTTAGCTATAGCATTGAAGTGAAGGGCACAATGATGCACCTGATTTTTGAAACGGCTAAACACGACACCGTAAAATATGACATCGACCTAAGCAAAGGCATCGACGACAAAGATTACCCAACTGGTTACGCAAAAGATGCGTTCTACTTTAAAGCCGGTGCTTATGGTCAGTGTAGTGTCCAAGAATCTCACCCTGTATGGGGTCCGGGCTGTGAAGGTACGGGTGACTTTACGACTGACAAAAAGAATGGCGACTACAACAGCGTGACATTCACCGCTTTAAAGCTCAACGGTAAATAAACAAATCCAACTATATCCTAGTTCAGTTTAACCATGATAAACGGCCCTTCGTTATACGCTATAGGTAGCGAAGGGCCTTATTAACAGTCATGGGCTCGTCGTAATCAGATCGTGATAGACACGACAGATTACCAATTACCTCAGTTGTATTTGGGTCAGCGAGCTAAACAACATTTCCTTGTCTGCATCCGTTAAGTAATCAGAGTCGAGCGTGGCTTTGAAGAGTGCGAAGTCACGATTAGACAACGTGCCACCTTCATGAAAATATTCCGCAATATCCGTATTAATGTTCTTACCAAGTCTCAATAAATCGGGGCGAACCACGGTGTTTAAGTCTCTTGGAGTACTTGTGACTGGCTGAGTCAACAAATCGGCTCTATACCTATATTGAATGGCTTTTGCCGCTGATGTTTGCGCCTTAAAAAAACCGACAACACTTTGTTTATCTAAGCCTTCTTTTTCAGCCGATAGACTCGCCTTTTCAATCACCACCGCTTCTCGATCTAGATCCTCTATCGCTTTACCATTATTGGCTTTATATAACGCAACGTCTTCCATGTAACTCAAGCGCAGGTGGATTGTTGAAAATAACTCATTAGGGGTTGGCGTCACAGCCGCAAAAGAATTAAAGGAAAGTAATGCGGCTGCAAATAAAATCGTCGGTTTAAACATAGGTTTCTCATCATCCATATTAAGAGCATTGATCATAATACCTACAAACAAATATTCAAGCCGTTGCTTAATGCTCTCTTGTCGAAGATGACAATATGCGCAGCAAATCTCTATTTCAACAACGCGACGACGGTGTGGCGGTGCACATTAGCTTGGGCATTCATGGCTTGATAGGTGTGAGAGAAGTCGCCGGATAACTGGTTCAGTTTCGTGACCGTCTGCTCAACTTGTGACTCAGTAGGAAGATTAGATTGGCGTTGAATACGTGACATCTGCGTACTCAATTGAGATTGGAACTGCTGGCTGTCTTGAAGGCTTATTTGTGCTTGTTGTAGGTGCTGATTCACGGTTGCTATGGATTGCTTAATCCCTTCACGACTTGCTAAATCAAAGCGCAGCTCGGCAATGCCATCTGGCTCAGCTTGTACAGTAAACGTATTGGCTTGTCCAGCAGGAAAGCGGTGGCCTTGTCCCGTGACTTTTACTTGTTGCTGCATGGCGACATAAGCCGACTCTTGCGCCTGAAATACGACCGTACCATCACGAGAAAGGCTGGCCCTCATGCCCATTGGAATCAAACTACGATCCAACTGTTTCACGGTGCGCTCGGCACTACTTTGCGAGTCTGTTTGTCCGTCAAACTGCATGATGACCGTGCCGTGCGCAGGGAAATCAAGACGCACTTGTTCACTACGATCACTTAAACGTCCGGCATTTAAGCCGGGTATTGAGAAATGTCGTACATCGGCGCTGTCTAGTTTGAGTTTCAGCTCATTATCCACAACACGTTTGTCATCAAAGCGTGCTCGATTAAGTGTGGTTTCAATGACACTTTTTGAACGAGATAAAGAAGCCGTCAGGGCATCAGAAACACCATGAGTCAGAGCCTGGGTGAGGTTGCGCTTCACTTGCGTCAGTTCTCGCCCGACGCCTTGCAACGCTTTACTAGCAATTTGTACCGACGTCGCCTGCTGTTGGCCTTGCGTAAGCAATACACCTGATAGCGAGTACGCCGACGTCATTGTCGTAGCAGGCGTGAGATAACGCTTAGACAGCGACGTCGTTGGTTCAGGGGTTTGAGACGGCGCAATACTTGCTGTTTCTTGACCACCTAACTTAATACTATGTGGCCTAACTTCCACCGTACTTACCGCCATAACACTTCCCTAGTTAACGCATGGAGCGCCTTAAATTCGGTCGAATAACGACAGATCATTGATTTTGACGTAGCTAGCTTGCGTAGCTTGCAATGCCGCCATGTAATTGCTTAGACGCACCGATGCTTCCCCGTAATCCAATGCTGAGATGTCACTGGTGACCTTATCGACAAACAGCTTATTTTCGCTGTGTGCCCCCGCCAGTAGATCAAGGTTATTGTGTCGACCACCGATCTCAGTCATCGCCCCTAATACGTTTGCCAAGCTATCATCTATGGCGGCAATACTGGCATCAACTTCGGCTCTAAAATTTGGGCTCGGGTTCTTAAATTCAACAATCAAATCATCAATTTGATTCAGTACATTACTGCCACCGCCTAAATCCAGAATGTCTTTTGCGGTCATGTTCGACGTCATGGTCACGCCTTTTGCGACAGTCACAACACGCTTATCGCTATTACCATCAATCGTGTATCCAGCGCCAGTATTCGACAACGCCGCGGTATCCGTTTTGGTGCCAGAAAAGAGAAAATGCCCTTCTTCATCCTGAGCGTTGAACGAGGATTCTACCGAATCTCTCAGGCTCTCTAACTCAGTAATCATGCCAGCACGATCCTCATCCGTCAGTGTCCCATTCGAACCCCACAACACGAGTTCCCTCATGCTTTGCAGGCTCTCTGTTACCGAATCAAGCTGGATCTCTTGACTCGATAATATGGTTTTGACGTTATCAATATTGCGATGGTACTGATTGATTGCACTGCCTTCTCGCTCTAGATTCAACAACTGAATCGAAGCCATTGGATCGTCGGATAATTTTGTTAAACGATCACCGGTGGCCATTTGCTCTAATACCTTGCCAAGACCCGCGTTGTTCTGCTGTAGGCTTTGCAACATCATTTGGCTAAATTGAGTATCACTGATTCTCATGCGCGCTCCTTAAAACAGCTGCAACACCGAATCAAACAATTGATTCGCAGTGCTGATCACTTTCATATTGGCATTATGGGCATTAGCAAACGTCATCAGGTTTGCGGCTTCTTCATCACTGTTAACGGCGCTGACATTATCGCGAGCGGCAATCGCTTGCTCATTCATCGCATTTTTTGCCTGATAATCCGACTCGGCTTGTCGTGACTTGATCGCCGTCTCTCCGGTCATGGCGGTAAAGGCATCGTTTAACGACAACGAGCCAAACCCGGAGACCGCAACTGGTTTATTGCTGATCGCAATCAAGTCGGTCAGGTTGTCGCTGTTACCAGGGGTGCCATCGCTAGACAATGCCAGTTCATTGGCAGTAAGCGGATTGATCGCAATACTAGAGGCTGGATTGGCAGGGTCATACGTAAACAGCGCCGCCCCGGCGTTACCATTGAGATCAAGGCCAGCCGCAAGCGTTGCATTAAATTCATTAGCAAGGTGCATCGCCATGTCATCTAAGGCGTCTTGATTTGGCTTTAACACCTCGGTTTGATAGTCGTTCAACGCACCAATCTTTCCGCCGATATCACCATTGGTTGCAAAGGTTTGCTGAGCAAATTCAATATGCAGTTCTGCTAAATAAGGGTCACTCGCATCGGGAATGGCTTTTATCTTACCTGCATCCCCTCCCAACACTAATGGCTGCCCAGAGGCAAGTGAGATTTGCACACTACCATCTGGCTGATTCGTCGTTTTGACTTCCATAATTTTAGATAGTGAACCAATTAGGTGATCGCGAGTATCGAGGAGCTGCGCCGCATTGCCTCCCGTCCCCGTGGTTTCAACTATCTGTTTATTCACTTCGGCAATATTTGCCATCACGCTATTGGCATGGGCGATGGCGGTATTTCTTTGGTCGTGCGTGTCTTTATGCTGGCCATGAAGCGATTGAGTCAGGGTATTAAAACGAAGCGCGAGAGCTTCTGATTCATTGATAATTTGCTGACGAAGCGGCGTTGACTCAGGCTTGGACGTCGCATCATTAAGGGAGGCAAACAAAGAATCGAGCCCCATATTAAGACTAAAACCATCGGCGCCGAGCATGTTTTCAAGCTGAGCCATACTGCTCATATAACTCGATGCATAATTGGCTGAGCTATTCGTCGACCACGTTTGAGACACCAAGTATTGATCCGTCACTCGGCGAATCCCCGTCACTTCCACGCCCATTCCTGGGCTGCGGGAATCGTACTTGCCACCAGATATCGAAGCCATTAATGCTTGCTGCCGGCTGTACCCTTCGGTGTTGATGTTAGCCACATTTTGCGCCGTCACATCCAATGCAACGCGGTTGGCATTCATACCTGATAGCGCAATATTAACGAGATTCATAATAGATCACGCTCCGTTGTTCTTAGAAGAGGCTGAGAGAAAGCCATCGTAGTGGCAGACTCTTGCGGTGATTGAAGAGTCAAGGCGACTTGTGAGGGGAAAGCGTTAACATCATGGACTGAATTCTTTACTGCGATAAGTTCAGGCTGTGAACTCGCTTCCAAATCATTGGCGGAGGCTAATGACAACGCACTGTTAGCCTCAAACTGCACCTCTGAATGGGAAGGGCTCAGCTGTTTAACCAACATATCGGCAATGCCTGAGTTTTGCTTTTTGGCGAGCTCTATCGCCAACTGGCCATCATGCATATCACGAAATACCCCTTGCTGCTGGGATGAAAACGGACTGTCTTCATCGGCCAATACATCGCTGCTACTGCGCATTTGTCTGAGCACCATTTGCAAAAACATCGCCTCAAACTGACCAGCGACTTCTTTAAGTGCCGCAGGTGAGTCCTGACTATGTTTAATATTGGTGAGGGCAGCATTGTCGTGGTACAGAACCTGTGTATTAATGCTCGAGTTTGTCGTCTCAATTTTCATGCTACTCTCCTAAATCACGACGAGTTCGGCGTTTAAGGCACCGGCTTCATGCAGCGCCTGCAAAATAGACATGAGGTCAGTCGGTGTCGCCCCCAAACTGTTCACCGCATTAACAATCGTGTTGAGCTCTGTACCCGCGGGCCAGATGACCATCTGAGCTTGATCTTCTTGGATATCAACCTTGGATTGATCGACCACCACCGTATCACCGTCAGCAAAGGCATTGGGCTGGCTAACACGCTGTGATTCAGAAATGGTTACCGTTAGATTGCCATGACTCACTGCGGCTTCGGTGACCTTGACATTTTTCCCTACCACCACCGTCCCAGTTCGAGAATTGAACACGATTCGGGCTGGCTTCCGCCCCTCAATCACACTCATTTCTTCCAACATTGACATCATGGTGACGCGTTGCTGGGTATCTTTAGGGGCTCGCATATCGACTCGAGCCTTATTGACGGCAATTGCCACATCAGGACCAAATGTGGCATTGATCTCACGTGCGATATTCTTTGAGGTCGTAAAACTGGCTTTGCGTAGATGCAGCGTGATCTGATCGCGGCTATTAAAATCAGAAGGGATTTCACGCTCCAAAATCGCTCCATTTGGAATACGCCCAGAGGTGGGTGTATTGACGGCAATTTTAGAGCCACTTCGCCCCTCAGCCGACACACCGCCCACCACCATATTACCTTGTGCAACGGCATATACGTCGCCGTCCACTCCGCGTAACGGGGTAAGCAAAAGCGTGCCTCCTCGTAGGCTTTTCGCATCACCAATCGATGACACGACGATGTCTAAGGCCTGACCAGGCCCCGCCATCGGGTCAACCATAGCCGTCACACTGACGGAGGCTACATTTCGAAGTTTCGGATTGGCCGCATCATCAATCTGTACACCAAATTGACGCAGCATATTCATGATGGACTGAGCGGTAAATTTCACCTGATTACGATCGCCCTGGCCATCCAAGCCCACGACTAAGCCGTATCCCACCAATTGGTTATTCCTGATGCCTTGAACATCCACCAGGTCCATAATCGGAATCGGTGTTTCTGCTCGCGATGTGGTGATCATGCCAAGTATCAGTACCAAAAATAGCGTAGTACACGTTATCTGTTGTCGATTCATTAAAAAGGTATCCACGGGCTGGTAAAGAACTGCGTTAACCACCCTGCTGAGTTACTGTCAGCCAATGCGCCACGCCCTGAGTAAGTGATGCGGGCATCACCAATACGATGAGAAAAAACCTGGTTGTAACGGTCGACATCATCGACACGCACAATCCCTGTCACACGAATAAATTCATCCCCTTGATTAAGACGAATCCATTTTTCACCACTGATGCGTAACACGCCATTTGGCAACACATCATGCACCGTTACCGTAATGGCGCCTTCCAAGCTATTGCCCTGTGAACTGGCAGCAGAGCCATCAAAATCACGGTCTCCACTTAAACCCACCGCGGTTTCATCGTATGTCTTTCCACCGATGCTGGCCGCACCAAAGTTGACACTCGATGACTTACCAAACTTAGTGTCTGCCTTTTTGCTGGATTGGGTTTCTTCGGCAAGTAGAATCGTCAGCATGTCGCCCACTCGATACGCACGGCGATCCTGAAACAATGTCAGGTTATAGCGGTGTCGATACAAACTGCCACCCGCCGCTTCCGGCAAATCATAATTGAGCACCGGAGGGGCGTACTTTTGCTCATCCGGTTCAGGCGGTACGAACTCTGGACGGATCGAGCACCCGGAAATACCAAGAAGTAGTATTGCTGTGATAAAAAGTGAACGCCATGTCATGTCAAAATCCTTACGCATGATGCGACTACTTAAATGGCTTGAGCAACAAACTTGAGCATGTCATCGGCGGCAGAGACGACCTTGGCATTCATCTCGTAGGCACGCTGAGTGGTGATCATATCGACCATTTCCTCCACCACTTGCACATTAGAACCTTCCAGAGCACCCTGCTTAATACTGCCCGCGCCTTCTTCTCCCGGTATCAGCTCTTCGGCCTGACCACTCGCCTCCGTTTCTTTAAATAAGTTCCCGCCCACCGCTTCAAGTCCGGCTGGGTTAATGAATTTCGCCAATGATATTTGACCTAAATCTTGTGGCACTGTGCTGTCTGCGGTAGTCGCGGTTACTGTGCCATCGACCCCAACAGATAAACTCAGTGCGTTGTCAGGCAACTGCACTTGTGGCTCCAGTGGGAGGCCCTGACTGTTCACCATCAACCCCTCAGAGTTGACATGAAACTGGCCATTTCGGGTATACATGATCTGCCCATCGGAGTTTTCAATTTGGAAAAAACCCTGCCCCATAACCGCGAGATCAAGTTCTTGTCCCGTGTTTTGCGCGCTGCCTTGTGTAAAGACTTTCTGCGTGCCCACGACACGAACCCCACTACCAAGTTGTACGCCCGTTGGCAGTTGATTGACTTGATCTACTTGTGCGCCCGGTTGACGTTGAATGCTGTAGAACAAATCCTCGAAGACCACTCGATCTCGTTTAAAGCCCACGGTATTCACGTTGGCTAGATTGTTTGAGATGGCTGACATCTTGGTGTCTTGCGCCGCCATACCAGTCTTACTGATCCATAGTGCTGAATGCATTGTGTTGCTCCTTTGCCGTGCGCGTTAACGCGCACTCATTAATTTATTGCCTGCTTGTGCCAGTGTTTCTGCCGTTTTCATCATGCGGATTTGCATCTCAAAATTTCGAGTGAGTGACATGACACTAAGCAGCTCATCAATAGCGGATACGTTACTGGCTTCAATATGCTCAGGGGCAAGATTAACGGTCGCATCGGCGGCAAACGGAGCCCCCGTATTACTGTGCAGTAAGCTGTCGCTTTCTTTTTGCAGCTGTGTCGGATCAGGTTTTACCAACTTCAGTTGCCCAACCTCGACCTCAGCATTACCACCGGGTGGGATAATGGCAACCCGGCCGCGCTCACTGATTTCCACTTTTTGATAGTCAGGCAACACCATCGGCCCGTTGTCACCCACAACGGCAAAGCCGTTGATGCTCATCGCCCCCAGCTCATCGACCTTGATATTCCCGGCTCGGGTGTAGGCCTCATCACCGGCAGGCGTTTGCACGGTAAAGAAACCATCGCCCATCACCGCGACATCCAAGGCTCGACTGGTTTTCACGATGTCACCCGCATCAAAACGGGTTGCCGCTGAATTGGTCACTACCATGGTGCGACCATCAAAACCAGAACCGGAAAGCGGCACGCTTTTTACCCGTTCCATGTCGGCCCGAAAACCCGCAGTGTCGGCATTCGACAAGTTATTGGAACGAACATGCTGCGCCTTAAGTACGCGGCTTGCGCCCGTTGTTGCAGTAAATAGTAAGCTGTCCATGCTCGAATCCTTACACTGCGTTGAACAGGGCTTGTGTCAGCTTATCGGAGGTCGAAATCGTCTTAGCATTAGCTTGATAATTACGCTGCGCGGTCATCAAATTCACTAGTTCAGACGTCAGGTCCACATTGGATCCTTCTAACGCGCCTGGCGTTAAGTCACCCAGAACCCCCGTCCCCGGAGTCCCCATCACTGGCGCACCAGAGCCGTAGCTTTGTGTCCAAGCAGTGCCATTGGTTTTCGCCAAACCTTGTGGGTTAGCAAAGTTAGCCAAGACCACTTGACCTTGAAGTTGTGATTGACCATTGGTGTAGGTCGCAAACACCATCCCATTGTCTTCCACGCGCACACCCGCCAGTTCACCCGAGGTATAGCCATTCGGGCTATTGGTGCTCACACCAAATGCGGCGCCAAACTGAGTGCTGCCCGCCAAACTGATATCGATACTCATGTTGTTGGCACCGGCAGCCGGGAAGGCAACGTTAAAGCTGCCTGTCGGAGAGGCCAATGTACCATCGGTGTCAAAGGTCACGTTTTGGGTTGTTGCGGCCGGGGTCGTCGCCGAGCCATCGACTTCAACATTCACCTGCCATGTATTGTCGGCTGTCTTGGTAAAATACTGCGTAACCGTATGTGGGTTGCCCAACGAATCATGTACTTTGGTGGTGTAAGAGGAATTAAATGAACTAGGATCGGTTGAATCAAACGGTGTTACCGCTTGGTCAATAACCTTTGAGCTGGCATCAAAGTTGGCAACAAAATCCAGTTTATCGGTTGCTT
Organism: Vibrio sp. 10N.261.51.F12; assembly: GCF_041471725.1. NCBI lineage: Bacteria > Pseudomonadati > Pseudomonadota > Gammaproteobacteria > Vibrionales > Vibrionaceae > Vibrio > Vibrio sp. 10N.261.51.F12. The sequence continues at coordinate 18,436 of NZ_JBFROV010000013.1, forward strand.
GAGCGGCCAATGACGACGTGCTGATTTTCACATCCCCCACCGAACCCGTCAGTAAGTTGTTTTTGCCATCCACGTTATAACCTTGCAGCTTTGCCCCTGTGTTGCCGACGACATAGTTTTCTTTATCCGTACCAAACACCCCTGCGCGGGTATACAAGGTCTGCCCCATGTGGTCTTTAGTCACAAAGAACCCGTTACCATTAATCGCTAAATCCATGGAACGTCCCGTTCCAGAAACCGAGCCGTTTTTATCAAAATTTTGAGAGATAGCGGCAACTTCAACCCCACCCGCTTGCATACCGTTATAGACCGCAGAAAACTCGGTTCTCGCTTCTTTAAAACCATACGTCGATGCGTTAGCAATATTGTGGCTAATCGTGTTCAGTTGTGTGTTGGTGGCGTCCAGGCCACTTAATGCGATATCAAAGCTCATGATGTCCTCTTCTTGGTATTTTGTGTGATGTACTCAACAAGGCGCTAGGCACCAAACTGGCTGATCTGATAAAAAGGCACGCTACCGACACCGGTAATATTGACCAGTGCTGCGCCACCTGTGCTTGGGATACGAACCTGCTCTACCTCACCGGCAAGCAAAAGATTCGGCGAGGTCTGTCCCTCTTGAACTTCCACTGACACTCGGTAGTTGCCTGGCTTCAAGCCGTGCTCTTCAGGGTCAAGGGAGAACTCAACATCACCGGCGGCATGGGCGCCAAGTGGCACGGTCGTCTTCTGCCCAAACTCATCTTCGACAATTAGGTTTACTTGGTTTGATGAATGAGCAAGCTCAATTTTCCCATTCTGAGCAGTCTCACCCATCTCAAACTCATTGCTGCTGACATACACGGTTTGTCCGACTAAGCCTGCCGTTGATAGCACCTGCATATTGTCGAGGAGCACCATACTGTTCTGCATCAGTGACGACATGTTTTCAGTACTTTGAACCTGCGAGAACTGCGCAAGCTGACTAACATATTCAGTGCCATCTAACGGGTTTAAGGGATCTTGATTTTGTATCTGTGCGACCATCAAGGTGATGAATTCATTTTGCAGTGCGCTACTGCCATTCATGTCTTGCGGGTTGGCCGAAACACCTGCATCGGTTTGTGCCGGCAACGGGGTATCGCTCGACAGTGCACTAAACTGAGCAATACTCATTAGCGACCCTCCCCTAAACGCAATAACCCTTGCTGCATACTTTTCACGTTAGCGAGTACCTCGACATTGGTCTCAAAGCTACGAGTCGCTGACATCATGTCAGCCATCTCTGTCACCACATCAATACCTGGGTAATACACATAGCCTTCTTGGTTCGCTAATGGGTTACTGGGTTCAAAACGCTGCTCGGCTTGTGATTGACTTTGCACCACGTCCACGATTCGCACCTCGGCATTGGGATACAATGCTTGCTCGGCCGAGAATTGGGATTTGTTGTACACCGTCGCAAAAACGGGCTTGAGTGCTTTATAGGCATCGTCTGGGTTTGCAGAGACAGCATCCGCGTTGGCTAAGTTACTGGCGACAGTATTGAGCCGCACAGTTTGCGCCGTCATCGCCGACCCCGCGATAGAATAGATATCCGTAAATGACATGATTAACGTCCTTCAATTGCTTTTGCCAAGCCACTCAACTTCATATTGAGAAACGTTAGGCTGGTTTGAAAATCCATGTTGTTTTGCGCGAACTTGGCCTGCTCAACACCCAATTCCACCGTATTGCCATCTTTGCTGTTTTGGTAAGGCATCGAATACTGAGACTCAACCATGAGTTGAGGTACGTTAGACGACACGCCATTCGGCGTTATTTGCCCCATCACGGCCTTAAAGCTAAGGTCTCTGGCTAGGTATCCAGGGGTGTCAACATTTGCTAAGTTACTAGCCAAGACCTTGGTACGCTGAACCCGAAAGTCGAGAGCATTAGGATGAACCCCTAGTGCATTTTCAAAGCTGATTGCCATCTCACATTCCTTTCCTTCGGCAAAGTACCGAGAGACGTTACAATTTACATGCCATAAATTTAATTCATTAAAAACAATGCATTACAACAACAAAAGGAAGTCGAACTTCCGTTTATCGGAAGTGTTCACCATGATATGGAAGAAACTAGGAAGCATAATTTTGATACTGTTGAGCCATTCTGTCATGGCCCAACAATCACAAACCATGACGGCGAAAAGTATCACTCAAGACGTTGAGAAGTCGGTGAAAGATGAACTGTCACTGCTCGCAAGTCAGCAACAATGGGGCGAGTTTGAAGCCACTCTCGTGACCTTAGTTCCAGACTCAGTAAAACACCTTGAGCGTTGTTTACAGCCTCTATCAATTACAGGTCGCGATAATCATTATTTCCCCGTTGGCCACCTAAAACGCAGTGTCACTTGCCAAGACGGCCAGAATGATTGGCGCATCAACACGACGGTACGTGTCACGTTGTCGTTGCCTGTGGTGGTGGCAGCAAAAACCTTAAATCGCCACGACAACATCACCTTTAAAGATGTCAAACTCGAGCAACGCTCAATCACTCGAGATATGCCGTTTATTGTTCGTCTTGACCAAGTCATAGGGAAGAATGTGAATAGGCGTCTACGTTCTGGGCAACTCATCAATGCACGCTTTATTAGCACCCCGCCGCTAGTGGAAAAGGGTAACGAGGTGATCATGGTCGCCACCTCTGGGAAGTTCAGCGCCAGCACCCGAGGACTCGCAATGGAAACAGGGGGAAAAGGAGAGCAAATTCGAGTGCAAAATTTGAAATCAAAAAAAATAATTCGCGCCGTCGTGACAGGATTAAATCAAGTTCAAACCCAGTTTTGAGTGCCGCATAGCCAACATAAATATTGGGCTCAAGGTATCAGATTTCATCTTATGGCCTCGTCAACACATCACGTTGTGCTGTACAAAAAAAAGAGGCGTACCCACATTTAATGATCCTCCCATGTTTGTCGCCCTATATCGTTAACAATCGATACCGTTAACAGCATGTGACAGGAGATGTGCAATGAAAATCGACAAGGTAGCGGGTGGGCATGTTCCACAAACGGCGCTTAAGCAGCCCAATACGTCCGCAACAGAAGCGCCCAGTCGTCAATCCATCAATGCCGCTGCATTCAATGCTAATACGGTCGCTCTGGATACCGCTCAAGCTGAGCTATCCCAACTGCCCGATGTCGACATGGCCAAGGTTGAGCAGGTTCGCAATGCATTGAAAAATGGTGACCTCTCTTTGGACGTTCAAGCCCTCTCTCAGGCGGTGATGCGCTTTCATACGGGGCACGACTAACGATTAATGGCAAGCACGTCGACAATAGAACAGATGACAAAGTGAACGTAAAGCGTTGAGAATAATGAGGATTCCATGACAGTAACAAAAAGTGAATTGGTGCAGAATTTTGTGGTTTCCATCTCGGATGACATTAGGCTTTATCACAAATTACTTGCACTTTTGCAGCACCAAAAAGCTTTATATCTCAAATTGGATGGCAATGCGCTCAATAAAAACATTGAGCAGCAACTTCCAGTTTTGAAACAATTAAGCCGCGGCGCGACCACTCGTACTATGTGCTTGCAACAACTGCAATTGCCGAGCTCTGAGGTAGGAGTGAAAGCATTAACACAGGCGCTGCCCGTTAAGTTACAAGCACATGTCGTCAAGCAATGGTCAGTATTAGAAGCTTTAATTAAGCAGTGTCAGCGTTGTAACCATGATAACGGACAAAGCTCTGCGGCCTTTCATGAGTTGCTGGGAGAATTGACAGGCAAAGCCCCGAACACATATGAAGAACAAGCTGTCTATGGTGAGTATGCCCGTTAACTCGTGCCTGCAAGACCAACCGTTAGGTCGCCACACGATTAGAGTGGTGACCATAGCAGTGCTTTCTCTGCTATTCATGTTTAGCAGTACAAGTTTCGCGATTAGCTCACAACAATCCACCATCAGTCAAAGTGCGATCACGCCTCACCTCGAGATATTAAAGCCTTATCAAGCCGCTATTCTCAATAAACTCGACACGTTCAGCCCTTTAATTAACGACCTCTTCAAGCAGCTTACTCATCATTCGTTACCGGAAAGTCTAATCTTGATACCCATGCTCGAGTCTTCCTATAACCCGAAAGCTGTATCCGCCGCGAATGCGGCTGGTCTTTGGCAGCTGATCCCTGCCACGGCAACGCGTTTTGGATTGACGGTCAATGACCATAAGGATGAACGCTTTGATATTGAGGCCAGTACGTCTGCTGCCTTAAAGTACTTAGACTTTCTCTATCGTAAATTTGATGGCGATATCAATCTAACGTTAGCCGCTTACAATGCCGGAGAAGGTCGTGTTCAGCGGGCAGTGAATCGGGCAGGCACTCGACAATTTGACCACTTAATTTTACCCAGCGAGACTCGCCAATATGTATTACGTTATCACGCGCTGTTAACGCTGGTCGATCTGGATAAATTAAAGCAACCAGGTACAACAACGCAGGAAACATTTACCCCGTTATTCTTATTTGGACAACACTCAGCAAAGCAACAAGCCTCACTCATCGACCTTACCCCTCTGCCGGCATTAATTTCATTGTGACCCTTATCTAGTTACCAAAACTCTTGCTTTGCAGAATGCTTTTCGCTGGTAAGATGCTGGCATCTTTACTCCGTTTACCGTGTGCTACCTCCTCATGCAAAATGAACGAAAAGCTCTACTCTTTGCTTTATCCGCTGTCCTACTTTGGTCGACGGTTGCAACCGCATTCAAGCTCACCTTGGAAGAGTTCACGCCTGCTCAAATGGTCTTTGTCGCCTCTCTGGTTTCTGCCATTGCGCTCGTGATTGTGTGCGGGGCTCAAGGCACACTAAAACAAATCAAAACGACGTTTATTTCCAATCCTTGGTACTACGTATTGCTTGGGCTGATCAATCCGTTTGCTTATTACCTCATTTTGTTTAAAGCCTATGAATTACTGCCCGCCTCCCAGGCGCAACCCATTAATTACAGCTGGGCGATAACCTTAACCTTAATGGCTGCCGTATTTTTGAAGCAGAAAATCCGAGGCCAAGATTGGATTGCGTGCTTATTAGGCTACTTCGGTGTGGTTGTTATTGCCACAAAAGGCGATGTGCTAGGGCTGCAATTTGATAGCCCGTTGGGTGTCGGTCTTGCTCTTATTTCTACCCTGCTCTGGGCAAGCTATTGGATTCTAAATACCAAGAACACGGCTGACCCAGTGATTGGGGTTTTGCTGGGCTTCTTAGTTGCATTGCCCTTGGCATTTGGCGTCGCAATTTTTGAGGGCGCTTCTTGGGGCGGTATCAGCACGCAAGGTTGGCTCGCCGTGACTTATGTGGGTTTGTTTGAGATGGGCATTACGTTTGTCTTGTGGCTCAGCGCTCTTAAGCTCACACAAAATACGGCGCGCATCAGCAACTTAATCTTTGCTTCGCCATTCATATCTCTCATGCTCCTTGCTTATGTGATTGGAGAAGAGATTCACCCGTCAACACTGGTGGGCTTGGTGTTGATTGTCATTGGCTTAGTGGTGCAGCAGATTAAACGTCGCTAGGTTTTAGCATTTTATTTGCCTCAATAAGGCCGAGTTTAAGGTGGTCATTGAGGCAATGACACCTCATCGCGAAATGATACGAATAGAATGCTGTTTTTATTGAAGAGCACATAAGGTTAAAACATCTACATGAATGACACGATTGCGATTCGCTTAACAAAAGGCCAAGACCTAAAGCTGGCCATCCAGTCGCTGGTCACCGAACATAATATTAAAGCGGGAAGTGTTGCGTCATGTGTCGGATGTCTTCAGTCGATTCATATTCGCCTTGCCGGCGCCACTCAGTCCATCATGATGCAAGCACCCTTTGAGATCGTTTCCCTGATGGCCACGCTTACTCCTTGTCATCAACATATTCATATTGCGGTGGCCGATGCCCAAGGAAAAGTGATCGGTGGCCACTTGCTCGAAGGCAGTCTCGTTGATACCACTGCAGAGCTTATCCTCCATCGATATCCTGACCTTCATTTTAGTCGAGAACATGACCAGACCACGGGCTATACCGAATTGGTGATAACACAGATTTAGACCCAATATAATTACCTGTTATTCACTCACAACGCGCCTATTCCAACGACAAATTTTATTCACTGTTTTAACGAAAAATCCCTTCTTTTTATGTGACTGTATTATTGAAAATTAATACAAATAACCAGACATCACTAATAAATCAGTTCTTAACTCCAATCGCTCATTTTTAAATCAACTCGATTGATTGCATATTGCTGTCAGTCCTGTAGAAAAAGAGCGATAGCAAAATAAATTTTTCGCGAAGTGTACATATTTTTGAACGCGAATAACTAAACCCTCATGGATAATAATTACAAAGGAATTTTAAATATGGAGAGTTCCATCTCGTCACCTGCCACTACACGTGCCGGATTGAGTCAATTAATTCGCTCCCTTGGCCCTGGTATTATGATGGCCGCTGCCGCCGTAGGAGGATCACATCTGGTTGCCTCAACCAAAGCTGGCGCCATTTATGGCTGGCAGTTAGCTGCTCTGATTTTGCTGGTCAACCTTCTTAAATATCCATTTTTTCGAGCCGGCATCCAGTACACCATGGGAACAGGCGATAGCCTTATTCAGGGTTATGCTAATCTAGGTCGTGGTTATTTGTGGGTTTTTACGATACTCAGCGTCATTTCAGGCATCATTAATACCGCAGCATTACTGCTATTTAGTGCTAGCTTACTTGGGTATTTTTTACCCTTTGAATTACCGCTCGTCGCCTTATGCGGCATTGTTTTAGCTACGTGCCTTGCTATCTTGTTTGCGGGTCATTATCGCGCCCTCGATACCCTGTCAAAGGTCATCATGGCCGTGTTAACGGTTGCAACGGTCACCGCGGTTTGCATCGCTATCTCAAATGGCAGTGCCGCGCCAGCCGACTACCAAGCCCCGTCGCCATGGACCATTGCTTCTATTGGTTTCATTGTCGTGACCATGGGCTGGATGCCAGCCCCTATTGAGATCTCAAGCCTAACGTCGATGTGGCTAAAAACCCAATGTAAGAAACAAACCGTAACGCCAGAGTCGGCATTGTTTGATTTTAATGTTGGCTATATTGGCACCGCCTTACTTGCCATTGTTTTCTTGGCACTTGGGGCGCTCGTGATTCACGGGTCTGGCACTGAGCTGTCGGCATCGGGCGTTGGCTTCTCTCATCAGCTCGTCAGCATGTACGCATCAACCATTGGTGAATGGTCTCGCTACCTCATTGCTGTGATTGCCTTTTTCTGTATTTTTGGTAGCACCATTACCGTTATCGATGGCTATTCTCGTGCCATCGCAGAATCGCAGCGCTTGCTGCAAAATAAAACGGTAGAGAATCCCAAACACTTTCAGGCGTGGGTGGTTATTGTCGCAGTAGCGGCTATTTCGATTATTGCGTTTTTTGCTTCTGCATTAATGCCTATGCTTAACTTTGCTATGATCCTCGCATTTGTTACGACGCCAGTATTCGCGCTTTTGAACTACATATTGGTGTCACGAACTCAGCTTCCAGCCGCCCTACAATTGGGGACTAAGCTCAAAGTGCTTTCGTGGGTCGGCCTCACTTACCTATTTGGCTTCCTAGCTATTTTCATCTGGTGGAAATGGCTGATGTAATGCCTTAAAAACAAATGTATTAATAAAAGCCGAGCAAATTGCTCGGCTTTTTTTGACGCCATCGTTTTTTCCAGGCCACCAGTATTGATCTCTCTAAATAGAATGGGACAATAGCTCACTTCTCCTAGTTCATCGCATTGCTATCAGTTCTGAGACTAGACGCACTCAATGAACAACCTGTAATGACATGATTTAAGGTGCTTTTCATGCTTAATCTAGATAAATACCAAGGCATCATTTTTGATCTCGACGGCACACTGGTCAATTCAATGGTGGCCCACGCAGAGGCTTGGGAAGCAACCTGTCAGGCATTTGATATTCCCTATGATAAAGAGTGGCTTGACCAATTAGGGGGGATGCCTTCAAGAAAAGTGACGCTGGAAATCCTCAAACGCTACACGCTTGATTTAGACGCCCAAGCGATTACCAAACATAAAGTTGAGGTTTTTGAAAGGATTGAGCATAAAGGCGACATTATTCCAACGATCTACAAGATCCTGAAAGAAAATTACAAAAATAAACCAATCGGCATTGGTACTGGTGCGCAATACAAGCACGCAAAAGAGATACTTGATACCACCGATATTCTCAGTATGGTGCAGGCTTTGGTGACCTCTGATGACGTCGACAACCACAAACCCAATCCTGATACCTTTGAAAAAGTCGCCCAGCAACTCTCCCTTGCAGCCTCAGATTGTGTGGTATTTGAAGATACTCTGATCGGCCGTCAGGCCGCTAACAGGGCTGGTATGGACTGCTACTTAGTTGCTCAAGGGGAGATTGTTGATTTTTATCCTGCTATTTAGGAATAACTCACGTCCACGTTATCACTTCAGTTCTTTACTGACCCCGCTCTTTTCATAATGAATGTCATTGCCGGCCAATCGTTGAAAAGGGCGCAAGCCAAACAACGGCATTATCGAATATATATGGTCAAACAGATCAGATTGGATATCCTCATACTGCGCCCAATCAACAATATTCGTAAAGCCATAGATCTCAAGAGGAAGGCCTTCCGGTGTCGGTTGCAACTGTCGAACCATGAGTAACATATATTGATGGATGTCTTTATTAGCGCGCAAGTACGCATTCAAATACGCTCGAAACAATCCAACATTCGTAAATTGGCGAGAATTCCCAATGATATCGTCTTGTTTAAGGTTTTCGTTATAACTCTCTAATTCTTTCGATTTTTCATAAATATGCTGACGCAATAAACATATCTTAGTTAAGTCTTTTACTTCTTCATGAGACATAAATCGGATTGACGTAACGTCCAAGTTAACGGAACGGGTAATACGCCGCCCGCCCGACTCCGACATTCCTTGCCAATTGATGAACGCATTTTGAACCAGCGCGTAAGCAGGCAACATACTGACGGTGTTGTCGAAATTCCGCACTTTGATCGTCGTCAGTGAGATTTCTTCAACGGTACCATTTGCGCCAAATGAATCCATCTGGATCCAATCATTAAGGCTTACCATCCGGTTTGCAGACAGTTGGATACCCGCCACAAATCCCAAAATAGTATCTTTGAATACCAACATCACAAAACCAGTCGCGACACCAAGTCCGGAAAACAATAGAACGGGCGCTTCGTTCGCAAGAACGGAAATAGAAACAATTAGGCCAATGAAAAACGTAAACAGCTTTATGAGTTGAACAAAACTTTTGACGGGCATTCGACGCGCGATGCCATTTTGAGTCGCTAGGTCGTTAAGAGCATCAAGGAATGAGAAAATCATCCAAATAATAAGCACAAGGATGGTAATGGCTAGAAATCGGTCAACAATAGCCGTCAATACTTCAAAATGACCAATCGCGATAGGGACAAACAGATTCAAGACGAGCACTGGCGTGAGTAATGATATTTTTCCCAGGACATCATTTTTATAAAGGCTGGTTGCAAATGGTTTGTTCACTCTCTCAAGCACGTTATTACACAATCGAATAATCAAGTGATGCACGAATACATAACTAAGCACAGCCACAACAATACTGATCGCAACAAGTATCACTGTTGTGGACACACCATAAACATCGTTATCTGGCAGAACACCGCTCAGCTTATTGACAACAAAATCACGAAAAGGGTGTCCTAACAAATAATCATCCTCAACGGGTGGGCAAACTTTAACAAGATGAATGACTTAATCTAAGTCGCTATGAGTGAACGTTATACCTAATAAGACTAGACGAACTTGCCTCAGTACGCTGTTGTTGTTCCAATATTTTCTCAATCAGAAGGTTCATAGCGGTAATATTCGTAAGGTAAAAGCTTGTTTGAATGCGGTTTCAGATCCATATTAGAGAGATAACCTATAATTCGACGATCAGGAGTCACAATGAAGGGCGTTATTTCTATTCAATCTCATGTTGTATATGGTCATGCTGGAAATAGCTCAGCCGTTTTTCCATTACAGCGTATGGGTTTTGAGGTCTGGCCTATTCATACTGTCCAATTCTCTAACCATACACAGTATCAACAAGGTTGGACTGGACAAGCCTTTTCCGCTGAAGACATCTCAGCACTGATGAACGGTATTGATAATATTGGGCAGCTGGTAAATTGCGAGGCTGTTTTATCGGGTTATCAAGGAAGCTCAGAACAGTGCCTTGCGGTGATAGAAGCGGTCAACAAAGTCAAAGCGCAAAACCCAAACGCATTGTATATCTGCGACCCTGTGATGGGTTCTCCTGAAAAGGGATGCATTGTACCTGCAGGGACAACCGAGCACCTCGTTAAGCGTGTGATGCCAATGGCTGATGTCATTGTGCCGAACCAATTTGAACTAAGCCAGTTTACCAACATGGAAATTAACAGCCTCGATGATGCAGCAAGCGCTTGTCGCCAGGCATTGACACTCGGACCTAAGATGGTACTAGTGAAACACTTACACAGTGTGTCTAATGAGCAATTCACTATGATGCTCGCAACAGAGCAAGGTTGTTTCATCGCTCAGCGTCCTCACCTTGATTTTGACAAACAACCGGTCGGTGTTGGCGATCTTATTTCCGCATTGTTTACTGGTGGTTTATTAAAAGGTTGGACCCCAGAACAAGCATTTGAACATGCGAACAATGCCAGTTATGCCGTGTTGAAAGAAACACAAAAACGCACTGAATGGGAGCTGCAAACGATAGCAGCACAGCAAGAGTTAGTCTCGCCGGAAGAGTGCTTTCCAATACAGAAGATTTAATGGGAACGCAGAAATAAACTGCTGTGACTGAGCAGTTTATTTCTTGTATGACTTTTACTTATTATTCCTAAACACTTAAACGTGTTGGCCCGCCACAAACCCAGATGACCAGCACCATTGGAAGTTATACCCACCTAGCCAGCCGGTAACATCCATGACCTCGCCGATAAAGTACAACCCAGGAACCGATTTGCATGCCATGGTTTTAGACGATAGATGATCGGTATTCACCCCCCCTAATGTGACCTCAGCAGTACGATACCCCTCCGTGCCATTGGGGGCTATTTTCCATTGTTCTAGCTGACGTGTAATAGCCGTCATATCTTTAGGGTTCAGCTGTTTTAATGGCTTATCCACCAACACTTTTCTTTCAATCAACACCTCTACTAATCGCTTGGGTAGCACTCGAGCTAGGGTGTTCTTTAGGCTTTGGTTGGGATGACTTTCACGTGTCGATGTCAGTAAGTCGTTGACATCAGCATCAGGAACAAGGTTGACAGTAAGCGGTTGACCCGGCTTCCAAAATGAAGATATTTGTAATACTGATGGTCCTGATAGACCGCGATGCGTAAACAACAAGGCCTCTTTAAAAACGGTGCCATCGAGGGCTGTAATTTCAGCAGGAATGGCAATACCAGACAGCTCTGCGAAATCTTCTTTGTCTTCTTTGTGTAGCGTAAATGGCACCAAACCGGCAGTGGTTGCGATCACCTCTAAACCAAACTGCTCCGCCACTTTGTAACCAAACGGGCTTGCTCCAAGTTTAGGCATCGACAAACCACCGGTTGCAATCACCAACGAGTCACACTCAATCACTTTATTTCCTGCATTCGCACTATCCGCATGCAAGGAAAAGCCATCCTCAGTTTGAGCTATCGAATGAATCTCTGTTTGATACTGAAAATCGATGGTCGGCTGATCACATTCGCTGAGTAGCATTTTTACAATGTCTTTGGCTGAATCTAGGCAAAACAATTGGCCGTGATCGCGCTCTTCAAATTCGATACCGTACTTACTCACCAACGAGATAAAATCCCAATGGGTATATTGCGATAAAGCCGACTTAACGAAGTGTTCGTTTTGACATAGGAAATTACTCGGTGTCACATCGTAGTTGGTAAAATTGCATTTACCACCACCAGAGATGAGAATTTTCCGACCTGGCTTTTTAGCATGATCCAGCACAAGTACACGACGACCACGCTTTCCTGCTTCCGCTGCGCACATCAAACCAGCAGCGCCAGCGCCAATCACAACCACATCAAATTTATTGCTCATATCTACACTCTACCGACACACAAAAAATAGAATCAACAAAAAAGGATGTGCCAAAGCACATCCTTATCTCTTATTGCTCGCCATTGTAGCGAGTCTTTCTGGTATTGCAATCTTTCACGATTCCCCGGCCCAAACAGACCTCGGTGCAAAAAGCCATTGCACAAAATATGATTCCGCTTAGTTCACGTCTTGGCTCGCTTTAAAGCCTACCATGACGTGTTCACTACAATAAAATTGCTGCGAACAATGACACGCCAACCAACGCACACGACAGGACAAATAGCTCTCGCACGCGATTGCATTTAGAAATAAATATTTCGTCATGATGATGGTAGTATTCCTTAGTTTTGAGATAGGAATACAAGCGGACCTGCTTGGTCATGTTGCCATGTGTTGTGAAAAAACCACGTCCATCTACTTGCTGGTAAAGTAATGGGTGTGCCTCTCGCATAACAAATATGAGTGAGCGTAGTGCACTCAAATACCTCGCCATGTTAACCGAAGTAATGAGCATTAATGCTAATAGAATAGTGTCGCCACTGATCATCTTTCCCTCCCTACATCTTCCAAGAATGCCTAAGAGAAAAAGACGACCAATCGACTTTATATCCCGCTGAGGTTACTCAGCTGAGGCACCCATAATGGAAGAAGAACCTTCTTTTGCTAACGTTGCTAAATCTTTGTCGATGAAGAACAAAGCTTGCCCATTCTCACCAACCAGTTCTAGCTTATCTAAAATCCCTTTAAACAGTTTCTCTTCTTCGTGTTGCTCAGCAACATACCACTGAAGAAAATTAAACGTTGAGTAATCTTGGGCTGTGAAAGCAACATGAGCGAGCTTGTTGATTTGCTCTGTAATCATTTGCTCATGTTCATACGTCTCACGGAAGACATCACCTAAACTGGTAAAGGTATGTTTAGGGGCAGCAATAGAACCTAAAATTGGTAGCGCTCCAGTTTCACTTACGTAAGTAAAAAGACGCTGCATATGCTCCATCTCTTCTACAGCATGCTTACGCAAAAATTCCGCTGCTCCGTCAAATCCTTTGTCTTCACACCAAGCACTCATTTGTAAGTATAGGTTGGATGAGAAAAATTCGAGGTTTATTTGCTCATTTAGATGTTCAACCATTGCTTCTGAAAGCATGCTCTACTCCTAGTTTGGTAGCTTCAATTAACGCCACTATAACATAACATTTCTTGGAGTATTGCTTCATCCATCGACTCTTACTACTGAGTGATACTCTGTGTTCTTATTTTTATTTTAGAAAACTTGAGCGATTTTGCTCACATTTTCTTGTCTTGATGTTGAGAAAATACTCGGGAGTTCATTACGTCACGACAATGAATTGGGATCATTCCTACACATTTTTAATCGATAAAATGCTATGTTTTTATTAGAACTTACGTCAGGAGGAGTACGTGATGAGTTATAAACATATCTTGGTCGCATTGGATCTCTCAGAAGAAAGCAAGTTGCTCATAGATAAAGCCGTATCCCTAGCCAAGCCACTCGATGCTCAGGTATCTTTTATTCATATTGATGTGAATTACGCTGAACTTTATACGGGTTTGATTGATCTCAATATGGCTGAAACTCAGCATCAAGCCATGGAAGCATCCATGAGCCAGTTAAAAGCGTTTGCCGCTTACGCTAACTACCCAATCAAACATTCATTAGTTGGTAGTGGTGACCTCAGCAATGAACTGAGAGACACCATCGGGGAGTTCAGCGTCGACCTAGTCGTCTGTGGGCATCATCAGGATTTTTGGAGCAAGATTTTGTCGTCAACACGACAGTTAATCAACACCACACCAGTCGACCTACTCGTCGTTCCCATAAAAGATTAAGTCCACCACCGAAGGCTTCCGATAGGAGGCCTTTCTTATCCGCCCACTTACGTTGTTTTATGGTGATATAATCATCATCCCATTCAAACCATCCCTTATTTATTGCTATGAGTTACCTTTATTCCGTTACCCTTCTTTGGGCATTTTCATTTAGTTTGATCGGCGTCTATCTCGCCGGTCAGGTTGATTCTTGGTTTTCTGTACTGATGCGTGTTGTACTGGCCGCCGTTGTCTTTTTACCGTTCACTAAGTTTAAACAAGTTCCAAAGCGACTCATGGTGAAGCTCATGGCGATCGGGGGAATTCAACTGGGGTTAATGTACTGCTTTTATTATCAGTCATTTTTACTGCTCTCCGTCCCAGAAGTCTTATTATTTACGGTGTTCACTCCCATCTACGTCACCCTATTTTATGACCTCCTCAAAGGCCGTTTTTCACCGTGGTTCCTAGTGACAGCGGTTATTGCCGTTTGTGGTGCGGCGTTTATCAAGTTTGCCGGCGTGAACGAAAACTTTTTGTTTGGTTTTTTGGTCGTACAGGGCGCGAACCTTTGCTTTGCTATCGGGCAAGTGAGCTACAAATATGTCATGGAGCATGAGCCAACGAAGCTGCCGCAGCATTCCGTTTTTGGGTATTTTTATCTTGGTGCCACCGTGGTGGCAGGCATTGCTTTTATGCTCTTTGGTAGCCTTGATAAGCTGCCAACAACGGCGACGCAATGGGGTATTTTGATTTACTTAGGCACGATTGCCTCGGGACTTGGTTACTTTATCTGGAATAAGGGGGCGTGCTCTGTGAATGCAGGCGCATTAGCGGTGATGAATAACTTGTTGGTACCCGCCGGGTTGATTGTCAATATTGTGATTTGGAACCGCGATGTCGATATTCCAAAATTACTCATTGGTGGTGGGATTATTTTATTGTCATTGGTCGTGAATGAACTGTGGGTCAAACCTCGAGCCGAAGCTCAATACCGTAATCAATCTTAGGCGATGGATTACGGCTTAATGTGCCATTAGTGCAGCTGTTCTGGCTGCACTTTTTCTAACTGCTTATCTGCCACGACTTCAGCAAGATGGTATTTTTGCTCAAGCTTACTTTGTTTACGTGCCAACTTTTGGCTTTTACGTATAATTTTCTGCAGCTTTTTCTGCATTTTGGTTTGTTTCTTCAGGGCCTTACTTGCTCGCTTCAGCGCCTTCTTATTGAGTGATTCTGGCTCATGGAACATCACAACTTGTGCTTCTGGCTGCTTCTCCAAGACGGTTTGTTTAGGGATAATTCCCTCTGGTTTGATGCTCTCGAGCAATAGCCCACATTTGATTTTTTCTTCAACGGGTTTTTCTTGGCAACTCACCGGTGGAATAGCAGCAGGCTTACAAAGTGTTGAGCGGTCAGAAGAAGAGCGAGAGCATGAACGACACAGAAATTTGGGTTCGGCGACAAGGCGATGGATATCACCTAGGTTCGCACTGATCTCATGACGATTAAATTTACACAGGCGCTTGGCCATACAACCCTCCAACTAACAGTTACGCTCAATTACTTTACGTTTTCATCAAAACGAATAGTAATGATTCTTAGTTAGATATACATCCAATTAGCACTCGTTACAAGTAACTTACGTACGTTACATGGAGAATTTGAGTAACAAAATAAGGGTGACTTGGCTTAACTCATTGATGCATTAACATAAACATCAAAACGATTTTTTTTCGTCTCAATAGCCATTGTCGGTTTTTTCTCATCGAGCCAATTGGCATAGTCCGGACGCTTAACCACAACACGCTTTTTAGCCAGGCATAATGCCGGAGCTAATAAACCATCGGCGTCCATATCTGCGCCGACTAAAGATTGAAAAACACGCATCTCTTTTTTTACTAGCGCGCTTTTTTTCTTACTCTCTGGATGAGGATACATCGGGTCTAAATACACGACGTCTGGCTGCTCAAAATCGGCGTCATCCGCCAACTGTTGCAGCGCATCTAAGCTAGAAGCGTGAATCAGAGTCATGCGCTCTGACACCCAAGCACCGATCTCTGGGTCTTGCTTTGCTCTGGCAAGACCATCATCTAATAAGGCGGCCACAACAGGGTGTCTTTCAACCATTTGAACCTTGCAACCTAATGACGCCAGAACGAACGCGTCGCGGCCCAACCCTGCTGTACCATCAAGAACAACGGGCGTTGCCCCTTTGTTGAGACCCGCAGCTTTCGCTATGGCTTGCCCTTTCCCACCGCCAAACTTACGACGATGCGCCACCGCTCCACTCGCCAAATCAACGAAAATGGCACCAAGCTTTGGTTCATCCAATTTACGTAATTCGAGTCGATCTTCCGTAAGTACCAAGGCAAACTCACTGTCGTCAGAGGCGTCTAATCCCCAGCGTTGTGCCAGCTGGTTCAATTCGCTTTGACGAGGGGTATGTTCACAGATAAGTTGGATGTGCAAGGTCAGCTCCGAAAGGTCTTAGATAACGAGGCAAGTGTACATGAAGTCGATCGCTCTACCAATAAGCGTGATCCACTCGCAGACGACTCCAACATTTTAGTGCTAAGCTCTACAGCCTATTTTGCTCTCGATGACCGACAACGATTAAGGACTCAATATGCACAGCGTCAATGGGTTAGATGACCTCGATAAGGCAATTCTGAAAACACTGATGGAAGACGCTCGCCGCCCATATGCGGAAATGGCTAAGAATTTTGACGTAAGTCCCGCGACTATCCACGTTCGTATTGAGAAAATGAAAGCCGCTGGCATTATTGAAGGCACCGAGGTTGTCGTCAATACTAAGAAGTTAGGGTATGACGTGTGCTGTTTTATCGGTATAAATCTGTACGCGGCTCGTGATTACCACTCAGCTTTGGAAAAGCTCGACGCTCTCGATGAGGTCGTTGAGGCCTATTACACCACTGGGGCGTACAACATTTTCGTCAAGCTAATGTGTCGTTCTATTGAAGAACTACAACACGTACTGATCAATAAACTACAAGCAATCAATGAAGTGCAATCGACGGAAACCCTGATCTCTTTGCAAAATCCGATTAGCCGAAATGTTGATCCTTAAGCGCTAACGTATGTTTAGTTGTGGTTGGCTTGATCTCTAAAAAGCCACAATACAGACAGACAATGGGTTCAATACCTTGCTCGCATAAAAAAGCCTCTCATTTGAGAGGCTTCATGTTTTTAGCGAACCGGTTTAAGCACTGATACCGGAGTGGCGTAATAGCGCATCGATTTGTGGCTCACGACCACGGAAGCGTTTAAACAGCTCCATCGGCTCTTCACTGCCGCCCATCTCAAGAATATTGTTCAAGAAGCTTTGGCCCGTTTCTTTGTTAAAAATACCTTCTTCTTCGAATCGAGAATAAGCATCGGATGACAGGACTTCAGCCCATAAGTAACTGTAGTAACCCGCGCTGTAGCCACCAGCAAAGATATGGCTAAAGCTATGAGAGAAACGGTTCCACTCTAAGCTTGGCAATACGCCCACTTTTGATTTCACGTTTGCTAAGGTTTCTAGGACACGTGCACCAATTTCTGGGTCATATTCTGTGTGCAGAGTGAAATCAAATAGGCCAAACTCAAGCTGACGAAGGATAAACATGGCTGACTGGAAGTTCTTAGCCGCCAGCATCTTATCAAGCATCTCTTTAGGCAGTGGTTCGCCTGTTTCAAAATGACCGGAAATAAATGCCAACGCTTCCTCTTCCCAACACCAGTTCTCTAGGAATTGGCTTGGTAGTTCTACCGCGTCCCAAGGCACACCATTGATACCAGACACCGCACCGGTTTCAATTTTCGTCAGCATATGATGGATACCGTGACCGGTTTCGTGGAATAACGTCACGACTTCATCATGGGTAAACAGAGCCGGTTTATCACCAACAGGCTTATTAAAGTTACATGTTAGATAGGCAACGGGGGTCTGCAACTCACCCGATAAATCGGTGCGGCGCACTCGACACTCGTCCATCCAAGCACCGCCACGCTTATGCTCACGCGCATAAAGATCAAGATAAAAACTACCACGTAATGTATTTGATGCATCGAAGATGTCAAAGAAACGCACAGAATCATGCCAGGTATCCACCCCTTCTCGTTCGGTAATGTTCATACCAAAGACACGATTTAAGACCTCAAACAAACCACTGACCACTTTCGCTTCAGGGAAGTAAGGGCGCAATTCTTCATCGGAGAACTTGAACAAGTTTTGTTTTTGCTTCTCGCTGTAGTAAGCGATATCCCATAAGTTCAGCTGAGTTACGCCGCATTCTTTCTCAGCAAACTGACGCAACTCTTCAACTTCGCGCTCACCTTGCGGCTTCGCTTTAATCGCTAGGTCATTAAGGAAACCCAATACTTGTCCTGGGTTTTCCGCCATTTTTGTCGATAGGGATTTTTCGCTGAACGAGTTAAAACCAAGCAAACGAGCAATCTCATGACGCAGTTTTAACTGCTCAGAAATAATCTCTGTATTATCCCACTGGCCCGCGGTTGGACCACGATCCGATGCTCGCGTTACATAGGCTTCATACAACTCTTTACGCAGCGCTTCGTTATCACAGTAAGTCATCACTGGCAGGTAAGAAGGAATATCAAGCGTCAATAGATAACCATCCAGCTCTTTAGCTTCCGCGGAGGCTTGTGCCGCTGCCAACGCTGACTCCGGCATGCCTACTAGCTCAGTCACATCGGTCACATGCTTATTCCAACCCATGGTGGCGTCGAGCACGTTGTTTGAGAACTGAGAGCCCAGCTCAGACATGCGCTTGCTGATTTCACCATAGCGATGCTGTTCGTCGGCAGGCAGACCAATACCCGACAATTCAAAATCACGTAATGAATCTTGGATTGTTTTCTTTTGTGCCTGAGTCAGTGTTTGATACTCATCACTGGCTTTAATGGTTTTGTACGCGTCGTACAGCCCTTTGTGCTGGCCAACCCAAGTGCCATATTCGGACAAAATCGGCAGGCAGCTTTCATAGGCATCACGTAACTCATCGCTGTTCATCACTGAGTTCATATGACTCACCGGAGACCAAATGCGGCTCAAACGATCGTCAATTTCATCAATCGGTGCAATGATCGTATCCCACGTTGGCGAGTCGTTTTCAGTCAGCACTTGATCGATCTTTTGACGGCATGCCTCGATAGCTTGCTCAACCGCCGGTTTAACGTGTTCTGGCTTAATTTGTGAAAAAGGAGGTAAGTCAGTAAAGCTGATTAACGGATTAGACATGCAGCATCCCTTTTGAATAGATTGGGTTCCTTCACCTTGTCTCGTCCCTTAACGAGCGAGATAAGTGAGCGTAATTAATAGATAAATGTAGGCAATGATCGAAAAAATCAATGGCTGCTGGCGATTCGCATACCATAGTGTGATTTTAATGATGCACAGTTTTCTCGCCCTTATCTGGGTATCATCGGCAGATAGGGTTATAATCCGTCCATTCGACCATTTAAGTGAGTCTTCATTTTGCTGAGCTATCGACACAGTTTTCACGCGGGCAACCATGCCGACGTCGTCAAACACATAGTACAAAGTCTTATCCTTAATTCTCTAAAAAACAAGGAAAAGCCGTTCGTTTATCACGATACCCATTCTGGCGTAGGTCGCTACGATCTCACCCATGAATGGTCGGAAAAGACTGGGGAATACAAACAAGGTATTGCGCGCATTTGGGGCAATAACGATATCCCTGAAGACATGGCGTCTTACATTAAGTCTATTACTGAACTCAATAACGACGACACACTACGCTATTACCCAGGCTCACCAAGAGTGGCTCGTGCGCACCTTCGTCCACAAGATAGAATGCTACTTACTGAGCTTCATCCTAGCGACTTCCCATTGCTTGAACAGGAGTTTCACCGAGACCGTCAGGTAAAAATCTTCAAAGAAGATGGCTTTCAGCGCCTTAAAGGTAGCCTTCCCCCTGTTGAGCGACGCGGTTTAGTCTTAATCGACCCACCGTATGAGCTAGCCAAGGAATACCGCGATGTAGTGACCGCCATTGCCCAAAGTCATAAGCGCTGGGCGACAGGCACGTATGCCATTTGGTACCCGGTGGTTAATCGCTTGGATATTGAAGATATGATCGACGGTCTTGAAGGCCTTGGCATTCGTAAAATACTACAGATTGAATTAGGTGTGTCCCCTGATACCAATGAGCGTGGCATGACAGCGTCGGGAATGATCGTTGTGAACCCACCCTGGACACTCGAGCAACAGATGAAAACCATCTTGCCGTACTTGAAAGAAAAAATTGCTCCTGCCACTGGCCATTTCAAGGTGGAATGGATCGTACCAGAGTAATAGTTCAATCGTTCTATCACGAATATATCGGAAACCGTGCTGTGACCTCGTGTCGGCACGGTTTTTCTTTTTCATGATCTTTTTTTCATTATTTTCCCAATAAGCGTCGTCTTTTTTCTGGCCCCTTCGTCTTATAGGTGTAAGTCGCTCAATGAGCTTCAATCACTAACCTTGCTTGATTTGATAAGCACTCGACGAAAGAGATAACCACTATGATTAAAGTGATCAGTTTTAAAATTTGCCCATTTGTTCAACGCGTCACAGCCGCACTAGCAACAAAAAACATTCCCTACGAGATTGAATATATTGACTTAAAAAACAAGCCCGAGTGGTTTCTTGATATCTCACCAAACGGTCAGGTCCCGGTATTAGTAACGGAATCGGGTACGGCGTTGTTTGAATCTGATGCCATCATTGAATACATCGAAGACGAATTTGGCCCAATAGAGCAAAACGTCTCCAATGAACAGCGCGCTTTAGATCGTGCTTGGAGTTACCTAGGGTCTAAAAACTACCTCCCACAATGCGGCACCATGGGCAGTAAAGACAAAACCACGTTTGAAACACGCACAGAAAAGTTGCTGGCGGCATTCAAAAAAGCTGAAAAACAGCTTTCTGGGGACACAACATTCTTTAAGTCTGACGCACTCAGTAACGTTGATATTGCTTGGTTACCACTGCTGCATCGTGCTGCCATTGTAAAAGCGCATTCAGGGTATGATTTTTTCTGTGGCTTGCCAAAAATGCAGACATGGCAACAAAACATGCTGGCAACGGGGCTAGTTGAAAAAACGGTTGCCGATGACTTTGTTTCGCTATTCAGCGATTTTTATCTGACCAATACCTATCTCGCCGATGGTAAAGATGTACAAGCTCAAAGTGGTTGTGGAACAACGAGCTGTTGTGGTTGATTTGACCCTGTTACGTAAGCCAAAATCTGCTCGTAGGTTTCTAGGCAAACTCTAGAACGTTTGCTTTGCACTTGATGCCCCTAACCAGGGGGCTTCAAGTGCAAAAGATAAACCTCGCGAGCCGCATCTAGGGATTAATCGTTATTACTCATAAGCAAAGCCACTTTTTCCCATTGGCTAAAGTTGTTAGACTCGATTTATGATAGGGATAGCGATTCTTTAACAAAACATTGCCATAACATTGAGTTCAACTATGCTCACCCCAATGTATTTGTTATCAATAATCATAAAATTAATCAGCTCTCGGAGAACGTAATGGCGACTCATTTTGACTATATCTGTATTGGCGGTGGTAGCGGCGGTATTGCATCGGCAAACCGTGCATCAATGTACGGTGCTAAAGTTGCGCTAATTGAAGCACAAGACCTTGGTGGCACCTGTGTCAACGTCGGTTGTGTGCCGAAGAAAGTCATGTGGCATGGCGCCCAAGTCGCAGAAGCGATGAACCTGTATGCGGAAGACTATGGGTTTGATGTTGAAGTCAAAGGCTTCGACTGGAGCAAGTTGGTTGAAAATCGTCAAGCCTATATCGGTCGTATTCATCAATCTTACGACCGCGTATTAGGTAACAACAAAGTCAATGTCATTAAAGGCTTTGCCAAGTTCGTTGATGCAAAAACGGTTGAAGTGAACGGCGAACACTATACAGCCGATCACATTCTTATTGCCGTTGGTGGCCGCCCAAGTATCCCAAACATTCCAGGAGCAGAACACGGCATAGATTCAAATGGTTTCTTTGAACTCAATGAACAGCCAAAACGTGTCGCGGTGATTGGCGCGGGTTACATTGCGGTTGAAATCGCTGGCGTACTGCATGCCCTAGGCACAGAAACCCACCTATTTTGCCGTAAAGAGTCACCACTTCGTAGCTTTGATCCAATGATCATCGAGACCCTAGTTGAGGTGATGAATACCGAAGGCCCAACACTTCACACCCATTCGGTTCCAAAAGAGGTGGTGAAAGAAGCGGATGGCAGCCTAACTCTGCATCTAGAAAATGGTAACACGCAAAACGTTGATCAACTTATTTGGGCTATCGGTCGTCACCCAGCAACCGATGCCATTAACCTAAGTGCTACCGGTGTTGAGACCAACGATCGCGGCTACATCAAGGTCGACGAATACCAAACCACTAACATTGAAGGCATTCATTGTGTCGGCGATATCATGGAAGGCGGTATCGAGCTCACTCCAGTGGCTGTAAAAGCCGGTCGTCAGTTGTCTGAGCGTTTGTTCAACAATAAGCCTGACGCAAAAATGGACTACGACTTAGTGGCAACGGTTGTATTTAGTCACCCACCAATCGGTACGATTGGCCTAACGACTCAAGAAGCCGAAGAGAAGTACGGCAAAGACAACGTTAAGGTCTACACATCTGGCTTCACGGCAATGTACACCGCAGTCACTAAGCACCGTCAGCCATGTAAGATGAAGCTGGTTTGCGCTGGTCCAGAAGAGACGGTTGTTGGCCTTCATGGTATCGGTTTTACCGTAGATGAAATGATCCAAGGCTTCGCAGTTGCAATGAAGATGGGCGCAACCAAGGCTGATTTCGATGCCGTTGTAGCGATTCACCCTACCGGATCTGAAGAATTTGTTACTATGAGATAACGCTTCTCTTCACGAACAAAACCGAAAGCTCGACATTATTGTCGGGCTTTTTTTCATCTCAACCGACGTTTCTACGCCATACTTTTCCTCTGTCGTTAAATCAATGGCAAAAAGATTACGTTTTTTTGAATTCAAATAATCGTGTGCCGCTCATACCCCGTTCATTATTTCGGGGCAATTTGATTGTTATCTATTTATTTATTTAACAACATATTTTCATTTCACTGCACTGATTAACTATAATCCAAGTTACAATCCTTCTTCCTTATCTTGTAGTGAGCTCGGAATGAAAAAACACGTATTCTTCTTTGATGTAATGCGATGTGTTGCCGCACTTGCGGTCATCATTATCCATGCACTGGGCCCTTATCGTCACGAATTAGGGCAAATCCCAATGGGAGATTGGATGACCGCCATTACGTTTAATGGCTTTAGTCGTTGGGCTGTACCGGTGTTCATTTTGATTACAGGTGCATTAATGCTCAGTGATCAACGTCCGTTTAACTTGAAGTATTATCTTTCTCGCAGGCTCGGCAAGGTACTCATTCCCTTCCTTGCTTGGTCGTTATTTTATGCGTATTTATCTGGCTGGACGATCACTGGATTTGACGCCGGTACGGTGAAAGACGTGTTAGCGGAGAGTTATCATCATTCAACGTACTATCACCTTGGCTTTTTCTATTACTTTATCCCTTTATATGCCGCAATTCCTTTCCTGCAAATCTTAGTTCGTCGTTATGACGATACGGCCTTGTATGCACTCACTGGGGTGTGGTTGCTCACTACTTTGTTATTCTTAATGCGGATTGATGGACCTTGGAGCGAACAGTTTTGGCTTTATATGGGACTGTTACCGTTAGGCTACATCTTATTCCAGAAGCTACCTATTAATAACACCACGGTGATGATAGCGCTGATTCTTGGATTAGGGGGGATGGCGTTAGGGACATACATGGTGATAGAGAACAGCATTGCGGCTGATCGTTACTCGGTTGGACGCTGGTTTTCCTACAAAACCACCAATACCATTTTTGCTGCTAGCATGATTTTTGTGTTGGCAAAAGCCTATGCTGACCGTATCACAGGGACATTCAAAACGGTTGTGAGCTTTATTAGTCAACACAGCCTAGGGATTTACATTCTTCATCCACTCTTTTTGTGGCCAATGAATGAGCTAGCACTGCATCAACGCCACCCCATCATAATGATTCCATTATGGGTTGCAATCAGTGGCAGCTGTGCCTTATTCACCAGTTGGTTGCTCTCTCGCAGCACGAAAACACGTTGGCTACTGCCATAAGGCTTGATGGGCTTTCTGCTGAAGGAAGCCCTACTTGCCACCTACGCACACCACATTGAGCAGAGTATTACTTTTTAATGGTGATATTTTGCCGTTAGTAAACAAACCTTTTTGACCATCTCCCCAATACGGCATTTGCATAGGCCATTGTTTATTGTGCATCACTTTGGAGCCGAGTAAATGCTGCCATTCATCGTCCGTCACTAAATGCATATTAAGATCACCACACATCTTGATGGCGGTATGGTAATTGACCCGATTCCATGGCTTATCATGTTCCATATAGAATTGCTGCTGATTGCCTGTTAGGTACGGCACCGCATAGCGTTGCCCTTCAACCTTAGCCTCAAGACGAACCGTTAAAGACGGTGATACTGATGTAGCAAGAGGTTGAATCGATTTCGCTTTGCTGACCGGCTTTTTCTCTTTAACTACAGGTGCAGTGGCTTGCGCGATAGTGTTTGTTTTTTGCTTGGGCTTCGCGCTGGATTTAGGGTATTTTTTTGGTTCGCTCTCTAACGCTCCACCTTTAGAAGCGCCACGCTCAACCTGACGTATAAATGCGTCTTTGTAACCCTTCAAGGCTTTAATCTTCACCAATTCTTTTTGCACGAGTGCCGCATCATGATAGGGACCAATCAGGCATCGCTGACTTTGTCCTTCAGGCTTCATCCAAACATGCGTCGAAATAGCGCCGTACAATACTTTAGCGCTATTTAATGACATCGGTTCATCGAGGATGCCACATTGTATCCAATACACCGATGTGGACGTTTGCGGTACCGTGCTGCTCCATACCCCTTTCCCGATCGGGCAGCTTTGACCCAAAATAGGAAGCTGTGACATAGAAGGCTGAGACGCATCACAGAGGAACTCTGCGGCAACAACTGGGGTAGAGATGACACTGCACCCTAACAACAAGGCACCCATGATTGCGCTTATCGGCAGGCAATGTGATCCCTTAACACCATTTAAAGAGCTCATATACATCCTCGAACACTCTAGATAAGACAGGCTAGTTTCCATAAGCGGCACAAATAAAAAGAGCCGCACTTATGTGCGACTCTTAGTGTAGTGAGGATTGGGATTAAAAATCAATCTCTCTGGATCACCCTTTGTAGATTTTCGGGTTAAATACGTCTCTTAACCAGTCACCTAATAGGTTTACTACTAGAACTAACGTAATCAACACGATGCCAGGGAAGACAGTAATCCACCATGAACCAGAGAAGATGTAGTTAAAGCCAATACTAATCAACGACCCCAATGAAGGTTGGTCAACAGGTAGGCCCAGTCCTAAGAATGATAACGCTGCTTCCGACATAATGGCATTAGCAATTTGTACTGTCGAAATAACCAAAATTGGCGATAAGCAGTTTGGTAGGATATGGCGGAACATGATTTTTGGTGCTTTGAAGCCCATCACTCGTGCCGCTTCTACGTACTCTTTCTTTTTCTCTGCCAATACAGAGGCACGAATCGTACGAGCATATTGAGGCCATTCCGCCACCCCAATAATAACCACCAGCATAGTCACTGCGTACTGGCTATAAAATTCAGTACCAAAGCTGGCCTTGAATATCGCCGATACAATGATAGCAACCATCATGGTAGAGAATGACAGCTGCACATCGGCAAAACGCATCAAGAAGCTATCGATACGGCCACCAAAGTAACCCGCAGACAAACCAATGATAATGCCTAAGAACAGTTGTAGGCCGACCGCAAGAAAACCAATCGTCAATGAAAGACGTGAACCATAGAGGATCGTTGATAAAATATCACGACCTTGGTCATCGGTCCCCAGTACAAAGTTCGAGTCCCCCTCTTCCATCCAAGAAGGAGGAAGCTCTGAGTCCATAATATCAATCGAGCTCAGATCATAGGGATCAGCAGGAGCGATGAGTGGTGCAGATAACGCCAGCACCAAGAAAACCATAAAAATAGTAAAACTCGTCATCGCGACTTTATCGCGCTTAAAGTAGTACAAGAAATCTGATTGCTTAAAACGTTCCCAAGCTGAAGGAACTGTTGCTACATTTGTTTGGCTCATGCTTACGCTCCTTTTCCTGTTAGGTTCACGGTTGGGTTAATCAATCCGTACATCAAATCAACGATGGTGTTTGTCACGACAAAGATCAGGCCAACAAAAATAACGTAAGCCGTGATCAGCGGTGTATCTACACGGTTGATCGCCTCAAGGAAAAGAAAGCCAGTTCCTGGCCATTGGAAAACAGTTTCCGTCAAAATGGTGTAGGCCACCATTGTACCAATCTGAACACCACCCACCGTTAATACAGGGAGCATCGTGTTCTTAAGGGCATGTTGATAATAGATTTTACGAAGAGGTAACCCTTTTGCTTTAGCAAACTTGATGTATTCAGAGCTCAGTACTTCCAGCATTTCAGAACGAACTAAACGAATGAACAACGGCAACATAATCGAAGCTAATGCAACACATGGCAGCACTAAGTGCTTAATACCATCAATCGTAAAGAAACCTGACTGCCAGCCCAGTACATTCGCGGTTTCGCCTCGACCAAACGACGGTAACCAACCAAGTTCAATAGAAAAAACGTACATCAACATAATGGCCGTTAAGAAAACCGGAATCGAGATGCCGATACTACTGCCGGCCATGATGAGCTTGGTAAAGAAGCTTTTCGGGTGAATGGCTGAATAGACACCGAGCGGTATCGATAAACAAATTATAATTAACGTCGCGCCGAACACCAATTCGAGGGTTGCTACCAACTTATCGAGAATGACATCCACAGCAGGACGTTTGAAAAAGTATGATGTGCCGAGATCACCTTGCAGTGCCGCACCAATAAAACGAGTGTACTTTGTAGCGAAAGGATCGTTGAGGCCTAACTCATCACGCAGTGCTTGACGCTCTGCTTCCGAAACCGACTGACCTACAAGCTCACGCAGCGGGTCACCCAGATTATCCTGAATGGCAAATGCCACCAAACTGATCACAAACATCACTATCAGTGCCTGAAACAGGCGCTTGACCAGAAACGAAAACATCCCTTGCCCCTTAACTATCCATATGTCTCTGTAACGAGAACTTATTCAGTCTTAATAACCACTTAGTCCGACTGAAATAAAACTAAGTAGTATAAAGCGAACAAAGAGGGGAAGGCTTTCCCCTCTTATTAACGTGTACTAAACGTGATTACTCAACCACTAGGTCGCCAAAGTAAGGCATAACCATTGGGTTAACGATGTCTGCTGCTTTCACGTTAGACTTCGCGCCCCACGCTTCACTTTGCCAGTGAAGAGGAACAAATGCTGCATCGTTGTACAACGTTGCTTCAACGCCTTTCAGCATTTCAGCGCGTTTCGCAGGATCCGTTTCTACGTTCGCTGCTTCTACGATTGCATCCATCTCTGGGTTTGAGTAGTGACCACAGTTGTATTGACCACGACCTGTTTCTTCGTTACGAGTCATCGTTAGGAACTCGTTGAAGTTCGCTGAATCTTCTGTATCCGAGTGCCAACCGATCATCATCATGTCTGCAGAACAAAGGTCAAACTCAGGCCAGTACTGTGCTTTTGGTAGCGTTTTAAGATCTACTTTAATGCCAATCTTAGACAGCATTGCCGCCGCCGCTTGCGCTACTTTTGCATCGTTCACGTAACGGTTGTTTGGCGCCATCATAGAAAGCGTAAAGCCGTCTTCGTAGCCCGCTTCCTTCATTAGCTCTTTCGCTTTCTTCACGTCATAACGTGGAACCAGCGCATCATCGTGACCGACATAACCAGCTGGGCTTTGTTGACCTGCGGCTGTTGCAAAGCCTTTCATGATTTTCTTAACGATGCCTTCGTTGTTAATTGCGTGAACAATCGCCTGACGAACGCGCACATCTTTCAGTGCTTCGTTGCTGTTTTGGTTCATTTGGAACGTAATGATACGAGTACCAGGCAGCGTCACAAGATCGATGCCATCAGCCGATGCCACACGTTTGTGGTCATTTGGCGCAACCGGGTGAATCATATCCACACCGCCAGAAAGAAGCGCTGCAACACGTGTTGCATCTTCTTTAATTGGCACGAGCGTTAGTTTATCTACGTTGCCTTTTGACTCGGTATCCCAGTAATCAGCAAAACGTTCAAAATCAACTTTTACGCCTTGCTCACGAGCCGTAACGATAAATGGACCTGTACCAGATACGTGCGTAGAAGCAAATGAGTTACCGTGCTTCACTAGCTCAGACTTGTCTTTACCATCTTCTGTTTTACCTGAATAGAACTTGCTATCCATTGGGAAAATGTACGTTGCCGTTTGCAGCACAAGTGGGTAAGGACCTTTTGTTACTAGGTCAAATGTGTAGTCGTCAACCTTAACAATTTTTTCGTATGGGTCGAAGATAGCTTTGAAGTCTGGAGAGTTTTGTAGGCGGTCGAACGTCCAAACGACATCGTCAGCCGTCAACGCATTACCTGAGTGGAACTTAACACCTTTACGAAGATTGAATCGAACCGTCGTATCGTTAACACGCTCCCAGCTTTCTGCTAGGCGAGGTTCAAAATCCATGTCTTGGGTAAAACGAACTAGTGGGTCAAACACCATGTGTGACATTTGCAGTGTACCACCAGATAATTGCTCATGCGGGTCTAGTGATACTGGGTCAGCAGCGTAACCAACCTTGATGTCTGCTGCTAATGTATTAAAGCTCAGGCCTGCGGCCATTAGCGCCACTGCTAATTTGCTTTTCATGGTTCTCATATTTGCATAACTCCTTCATGCGGGGATCCGGATCCCGTAATTGTTGTGTTTGCTTCTGTTATCAAGTCCCGTAAGGGATTTCTTATTGGCTTACGCCGTTTTTGCTGTGTCTTCTCTTAAGCCCTTAAACTCAGGCATTAAGGAAATCAAATGCTGGCTGTATTCATGCTGTGGGTCGGTAAACAACTGCTCGGTCGGAGCGACCTCAAGTAGCGTACCCATTTGCATCACACCTACCCTGTCGCACATCTGGCGAATAACCGGTAAGTCATGACTGATAAACAGCATGGTCAGATTAAGCTCTTGTTGTAAGTCTTTTAATAGATTCAAGATTTGTGCCTGAACGGATACGTCTAACGCCGAAGTCGGCTCATCACAAATCAAAAGTCTTGGGCGAGTGGCTAATGCACGAGCAATGGAGATACGCTGACGCTGTCCACCAGAGAATTCATGCGGGTATTTCACGCCAGCCATTTTTCCCAGTCCCACATGCTGCAGCAGGTCATCCACAACCTGTTTCGTTTCATTCTCATTCGCGGTGAGCTTATGAAAACGAATCGGTTCAGCAACAATATCGTAGAC
This sequence comes from Vibrio sp. 10N.261.51.F12, assembly GCF_041471725.1. Taxonomy (NCBI): domain Bacteria; kingdom Pseudomonadati; phylum Pseudomonadota; class Gammaproteobacteria; order Vibrionales; family Vibrionaceae; genus Vibrio; species Vibrio sp. 10N.261.51.F12. The sequence continues at coordinate 47,938 of NZ_JBFROV010000013.1, forward strand.
TTTCATACGAGGGTTCATCGATGTGTACGGGTTTTGGAATACCATTTGCATCTGGCGACGCATAGGGCGACGTTCTTTCTCAGATTTTAAACCAGTAAGATCAATGCCTTCGAAGCTAACTTTGCCCGCATCCGGTGCATAAAGCCCCGCAATGATGCGTGCGATGGTCGATTTACCTGAACCCGACTCACCAACCAAGCCAAACGTTTCACCCTCATGAACCTCAAAGCTGACATTATTCGAGGCTTGAACATACTCACGACGGCTCTCAAACAAAGAATCTTTGGTAATAAAACGTAGGTTCACGTTCTCGACATTAAGCAATGGACCGGTATATTCACGCTGATCCTGGCTTTGTCCTAACCAGTGATTCTTAATATCAAGGGGCTCCATCTCTTTTGCATCTTCGATGTAACTCACCAATGGGAAACGCCCCAGCTTAACATCAGAACGAGGCACCGCTGATATAAGGCTACGAGTGTAGGAATGATCTGGGTCACCCAACACTTTAGCGGTCGGACCAAATTCGACTAGGTCACCACGGTACATAACCGCAACACGGTCGGTGACGTTAGATACCACACCCATATCATGCGTAACCAGCATACAACCTACGTTATTTTTGATGCACAACTCACGAATCAAACCCAGGATTTGGTCTTGAATCGACACATCTAACGCCGTCGTCGGCTCATCGGCAATAATGAGTTCAGGTTCACCCGCTAAGGCAATCGCGATTACTACGCGCTGTCTCATGCCACCAGAGAACTGATGTGGATATTGTTTGAGGCGGTTTTCTGGTTGTGGGATACCCACTTGATTCATGAGGTTGAGTGAGCGTTTATAGGCTTCATCATCCGAGACATCCATATTGGCATGGATCGTTTCTTTTAACTGCTGCTCAACCGTGAAAAGCGGGTTTAGAGAGGTCATCGGGTCTTGAAAGATAAACCCAATCTTAGAGCCACGAACTTTACGCATGGCTTCCGGTGAAAGCCCTGATATTTTTTCACCATCCAAGAATACGTCACCAGCGGCAACAACACCTGGAGGAGAAAGCAAATCGATGACAGCGTTACCCACTGTTGATTTGCCCGCACCCGACTCCCCAACCACACCAACTATTTCACCGCGCTCAACATTGAACGACAAAGATTTAACCGCGGCATGTACCCCATGGCGGGATGGGTATTCGATACGAAGATTTTTTACTTCTAATAATGACATTACCAGACCTCTACTGCTTTGGCAGTTTTCTGCCCCTGTCTGCAAAACTGAATCCATTCGTAGACAGCATTTTCTGCTGACTATTTATAAGGGCATCAATTTGGCAAACATTTCACAGAAAAGCAACAAAAATAGGATAAAAATTCGATTTCACGCAGATATAGAGGATCATAAACAAATATTTATGCACATTAATTACATATAATAGTGTGAAAACGAATGCAGATTATCCATCAGTCCATTGAATAACACCATTAAAGTTAGACACAAAAGCCTATCCGCAAGCAAATTAGCCATATTTATAACTAACGGTCATGGAATACTTATTCCACCATCAATTTAACATCTAAGAAACATTGATTTTCTAAGACCAACAATAACAGCACCAAAAACCAGATCATGGTCACATATGCCGAGTGTTTATCTCACTCAACCAAAAAATGCGACATAAAGCACTAAAAGAGGTTGTAACACCTTCGTGACACACAAAAACTGAACAATATGTAATTATCTGGTAATTACTTAAAATCCAGTAGTAACCACCATTTATCACGCAAAGAGAATTGTAGAAATGTTATTCAATGGTGTAATGACAGGTATAAACATTACTTGAGCTCTTCTTTTCAATCCATGGAGCTATTACGAGAACGCTTGATCCGACGATAAAGCCTTTTTTATAAACCAAATTGCAAGGCGATATTGAAAGATAGTGATTAGCACGATGAACTCGACTATTTTGGTAAGGTATATTCTTTTCTACAGACGAAAAAAAGCCTCGTCTTTCGACGAGGCTTTTAAAGGTGGTCGGTGAAGAGGGATTCGAACCCCCGACCCTCTGGTCCCAAACCAGATGCGCTACCAAGCTGCGCTATTCACCGACAAAGTTTTCTACGATATGATCGTAAGAGGAAGCGAATGCTACCTAATTAATGGGGTGGCTAACGAGATTCGAACTCGCGACCACCGGAATCACAATCCAGGGCTCTACCAACTGAGCTATAGCCACCACTAATTTTGCTTTGCTAAAGCACTAAGCTTTAACTGAAATAGTGGTCGGTGAAGAGGGATTCGAACCCCCGACCCTCTGGTCCCAAACCAGATGCGCTACCAAGCTGCGCTATTCACCGACAATGTTCTTTCGAACGTTTCGTCCCGACTGTAACAATCGAAACTGGAAACCGAGGTTACCAAATAATGGGGTGGCTAACGAGATTCGAACTCGCGACCACCGGAATCACAATCCAGGGCTCTACCAACTGAGCTATAGCCACCATTATATCTTTCGCCAATTTGTTATTCCGGATGGCGCGCCTGAAAGGATTCGAACCTTCGACCTTTGGCTCCGGAGGCCAACGCTCTATCCAGCTGAGCTACAGGCGCATGCCCTATCGGCGGAGAGGAATAATACGGATATCACACTATGGCGTAAAGCACTTTTTCACTTTTTTTTATTGATTGCCGCCTTTTTCAGCAGTTATTGCCCAGAAAGAACAACTATACGATGTGATTCACCCCGTGAAGCTGAAAACTTGTTGTTTATTGCAACAAGTTAACAGGATATAATCACCCAATATTTACATTGATTTAACAGCCGTTAAGTCTCAATGCAGAATAACAACGTAAAATCATAAGAACCCAAGCAAGCAACGACTTGCCACCTTTGGATAGTAAAGTGAGTTTAATGGATATGTCTCGTCAAATCTTAACGGTGTTGTGCGCCGCTCTAACGTTTTCTACCGCCAGTTTTGCGGCGGATGTCAATCAAGCTGAATACGATGCTATTGCAGAGCGTATTAAACCTGTAGGTAATGTTTACCTAGCAGGCAGTGAGCCAGTGGCGGCAGAGCCTACTGGCCCTCGTGACGGCGCTGCGGTTTATGGCATGTTTTGTACGGCCTGTCACTCTACAGGTATCAGTGACGCGCCTAAGACAGGGGATGCGGGCGATTGGGGTCCACGTATTGCACAGGGTAAAGATGTCTTACTCGACCACGCCATCAAAGGCTTTAATGCAATGCCTGCTAAAGGAACGTGTATGGACTGCTCTGATGATGAAATATCAGATGCAATCGAGCATATGATCGCCGGTTTATAATCCAAGTATTATAAAAAAGGCACCCAACAGGGTGCCCTTTATCGTCACTTGCCTAGATGGCAGTAAGAACTGTCATCATTTTTTATTGAACATTGCTCGAATGTTCGCAATATGTGTTTGCCCTTTCTCCATTCGCTCTTCTTGAGAGACCGGCTTCTTAGTTTGCTCCCAATCAATATCATCAAACGGCAGTTCATCTAAAAATCGGCTATGTTCTGGCTTAATTAACTCACCATATTGCCTTCTTTCTTTGCACAATGAGAACGTGAGCTCTTTCTGGGCTCGAGTGATTCCTACGTACATCAAACGTCGCTCTTCTTCGACGTTCTCCTCATCAATGCTGGTTTGATGAGGGAGAATACCCTCCTCAGCACCAAGCAGGTACACATAAGGAAACTCGAGGCCTTTTGAAGAATGCAATGTCATTAGTTGAACTGCATCACTGTCATCATCGTCCTCACCGCGCTCCATCATATCTCGCAACGTTAAACGCTGAACGACTTCCTTCAGTGATTTTTCTTCTTTGTCATAATTGTCACCCTCTAGATCGGCAACAATCCACGAATAAAGGTCGGAAACATTCTTCATTCGCATCTCGGCGGCTTTCGCGCTGGAAGACGTTTCATACAGCCAATCTTCATACTTAATATCACGCACGAGTGATCGCACAGCCTCCACGGTGTTACCACGTTCAGAGTTATCGGCAATCGCCACAATCCATTGCGTAAATCGGCGAAGATTTTCCAACCCTCGACCTGATAAGTGCTGCTCTAGACCCAACTCAAAACTGGCCTCGAACAAGCTTTTACCGCGCATGTTGGCATAACTACCCAATTTCTGTAATGTCACCGGGCCAATCTCACGACGTGGCGTATTAACGATACGTAAAAATGCGTTGTCATCAGCAGGGTTCACCAACACCCGCAAGTACGCCATGATGTCTTTTATCTCCGCGCGTGCAAAAAACGATGTCCCACCAGAGATCTTGTAAGGCACTCGGTTTTGCATCAAGACTTTCTCAATGAGTCTAGACTGATGATTGCCACGATATAGAATGGCGTAATCTCTGTAGTTCGTTCGATTCACAAAACGATGACCAATCAATTCACCAGTAATACGTTCTGCTTCATGGTCTTCATTTTTTGCCTTCAGTACTTTTAACTTTTCACCGTCCGGTATTTCTGAAAACAGTGATTTTTCAATAATATGCGGATTGTTCGCAATTAATATATTGGCTGCACGAAGGATCCGACTGGTCGAGCGATAGTTCTGCTCTAGCTTGACGACCTTTAAGCTTGGGTAATCTTTGCTTAATAAAATAAGGTTTTGAGGTTTCGCTCCGCGCCAAGAATAAATTGATTGATCATCATCGCCTACGACCGTGAATCGTGAACGTTCACCTACAAGCAATTTGACCAATTCATATTGGCTTGTATTGGTGTCTTGGTATTCATCAACCAACAAATATTGAATTTTCTTTTGCCAACGCTGGCGAACTTCTTCATTGTTTTTCAATAACACAACGGGCATGGCGATCAGGTCGTCAAAATCAAGGGCGTTGTACGCTTTCATCTGCTCCAAGTACATGTCATAGCAAAATGCGAACAGTTGTTCCTGCTCTGAACGGGCGATGCCTTTAACATGTTCGGCGGACAACATGTCATTTTTCCAATTCGATATACAGCTCATCAATGACCGTAGTAAGTCTTTATCACCCTCTAATTGATCCTCAGTTAACTCCTTAAGCAGGGCTAACTGATCTTGGTCGTCAAATAGTGAAAAGCCAGCCTTAAGGCCAAGCGCCTTATACTCTCGGCGAATGATATTCAGGCCCATGGTATGGAATGTAGAAACCAACAATCCCTTAGACTCGTGCTTGCCTAACGTTTGGCCGACACGCTCTTTCATTTCTCGCGCGGCTTTATTTGTAAACGTCACGGCAGCGATATTTCGAGCCTTGTATCCACAGTTTTGTACTAAATGCGCTATCTTATTAGTAATAACACGTGTTTTCCCCGACCCTGCGCCGGCAAGAACAAGACAAGGTCCAGAGACATATTTTACAGCCATATCTTGCTGTGGATTCAGCTTCATTGATGTACTCACTACTACGGATTTGTAACGGGCACATAATAGCCCCCTAATAGATAAGATGCCACGCCATGGCTGACTTTCTTTATTTCTATAGGAAATACTTTAAAAATAAGTTGCATAAATATAGGGTAATTGCTTTATAATGAATGAACGTTCATTCATTAATGCGGATGATTGATGAATACATTGAATCAAAATGATAAACGCCTACAAATACTCGAAGCCGCTCAAAAAATGGTGGCGGAAGTGGGTATCCAAGGTATATCTATGAAAAAACTAGCCGATGAAGCAGGCGTCGCAGCGGGCACTATTTATCGATATTTTGATGATAAAGACCACTTACTTGAAGAACTTCGACTATATGTTGTCTCATGTATGGCCAAAGCGGTTCAGCTAGGTGTTGATGCTGATAAACCACTCAAGGTTCAATATCGTACCATGTGGTTGAATATTTGGCGGCTTGCTGCATCGAATTTTAACTCGATGCAGACGCGCGCTCAGTATGATTCCATTCCGTCGAAGAATAGTGCGGAGACTCGGGAACAAGAACGTAAATTGTTTGCCCAAGTAGACAATCTATTCAGCGAAGGAAAGAAACAAGGGGTTTTCAAAGACCTCGACAATGAAATCCTTTCGGGTTTGAGCTTAGAGGCTAGCGTATCGCTAGCGAGGAAGCACGCTCTCGGACTATATCAACTGGATGAGAATGCGCTGGAATCAGCGATTGAAGCCAGTTGGGATGCAATAATTAAACACTAATTTGGAGTTTTCAACAGAATGAAAAAGTGGACATTTTTCATGCTTCTTATCGCCGTGCTACTTTTCGGTAGCGTGATAGGATTTAACATGTTTAAACAGCAAAAAATTGCTGAATACCTTGCCAATCGACCAGAACCGGAGTTTCCGGTCACGGCAACTACAGTGAAATCTGTTGATTGGGTACCAGTCATCGAGGTCATTGGTTTTGTTGAACCTAACCAAGGGGTAACTCTAACAACAGAAACTAGCGGTGTTATCGATAGCATTTCATTTACTTCAGGGTCGCAAGTTGAGGTAGGTCAAGAATTGGTCAAGCTAGATTCTGACGTTGAAAAGGCCAACCTGAAAAGCGCTGAAGCTCGTTTACCAGCAGCACAAGCTAAATATAAACGCTATCAAGGACTGTATAAGAAAGGCTCGATCTCTCGTGAGTCATACGATGAGGCTGAAGCTAACTTTTTCTCTTTGTCTGCTGATATTGAAAGCCTAAAAGCCTCGATTGATCGCCGTGAAATCAAAGCACCATTTTCTGGTGTCGTTGGTATTCGTAATGTATTTCTAGGTCAATATCTTCAGCCAAGCGATAAGATCGTCCGTTTGGAAGATATCAGTGTCATGAAGCTTCGTTTTACTGTTCCACAGACAGATTTCTCTAGAATCTCGATTGGGCAGGATGTTGATATATTCGTTGACGCTTACCCTGACCAGCCATTCAAGGGAGCAATCAGCGCGATTGAACCCGCCGTCAGTATTCAAAGTGGTTTGATTCAGGTACAAGCTGATATTCCAAACAACGATGGACGCTTGCGTAGTGGCATGTTTGCACGAGCAAATATCATTTTGCCGAAGCTTGAAAATCAGGTCACGCTACCACAAACAGCAATAACATTTACTCTCTACGGTGACAATGTCTACATTGTTGAAGATGTTGATGGTGAAAAACGCGTTAAGCAACAAGTCATCAAAGTAGGTGAACGTACCGGCGATATTGCTCACATCCTCGAAGGGGTAAAAGCCGACGATATCGTGGTGACATCTGGTCAGGTCCGCTTGAACAATGACGCAAAAGTGCGTGTTGTTGAAAGTGACGCGACTGTACCACCTGCTAAAACACCGATGCTGTAATTGGAGGCGAAATGCGTTTTACTGATATTTTCATAAAACGTCCTGTTCTTGCGGTATCAATCAGCTTTTTGATTGCCTTGCTTGGTCTACAAGCGGTTTTCAAAATGCAGGTTCGTGAATACCCAGAAATGACGAATACAGTCGTAACCGTTACGACCAGCTATTACGGAGCGAGTGCCGATTTGATTCAGGGGTTTATTACCCAGCCCTTGGAACAAGCCGTCGCGCAAGCCGATAATATTGATTACATGACATCGCAGTCTGTATTAGGACAATCGACGATCACCGTCACGATGAAGCTTAATACCGACCCCAATGCAGCTTTGTCTGACATTCTGGCGAAAACCAACTCCGTGCGTTCTCAGCTTCCTAAAGAAGCAGAAGATCCAACGGTAACGATGTCTACGGGTTCAACGACAGCGGTACTCTACATTGGTTTCACCAGTGACGAGTTAGCTTCCAGCCAAATCACCGATTACCTCGAGCGCGTGATTAACCCTCAGCTCTTTACGGTAAACGGTGTGTCAAAAGTAGACATGTATGGTGGTATGAAATACGCACTTCGTGTCTGGCTTGATCCATTAAAAATGGCGGCCTTGAAGTTAACGGCAACGGATATCATGAATGTCCTTAATGCCAATAACTACCAATCAGCAGCAGGCCAAGCCACTGGCGAGTTTGTGCTCTATAACGGCAGCGCTGACACACAAGTATCGAACACTGAAGAACTGAGCAATCTAGTGGTCATGGCGGATGATGGAGAAGTAACTCGTCTTGGTGACATTGCTAAAGTCACACTAGAAAAAAGTCATGATATCTATCGAGCAAGTGCAAATGGTCAAGAGGCGGTCGTTACCGCGATCAATGCTGCCCCAAGCGCAAACCCGATTAATATCGCGGCAGATGTTCTAGAGCTTCTTCCTCAACTAGAGAAGAACTTGCCAAGTAACATCAAAATGAACGTCATGTATGACTCCACGGTTGCGATTAATGAATCTATTCAGGAAGTAATCAAGACCATTTTAGAAGCAGCACTCATCGTTCTTGTGGTAATTACGTTATTCTTGGGATCATTCCGTGCAGTATTAATTCCGATCGTAACAATTCCACTATCATTGATTGGCGTTGCCATGGTGATGCAAGCGATTGGGTTCTCCTGGAACTTAATGACTTTGCTCGCAATGGTGCTAGCAATCGGTCTTGTTGTTGATGATGCGATTGTCGTACTGGAGAACGTTGACCGTCACATAAAATTGGGCGAGTCACCATTCCGAGCTGCGATCATCGGTACACGTGAGATTGCCGTTCCGGTCATTGCCATGACATTAACACTGGGTGCAGTTTATGCGCCGATCGCATTAATGGGCGGCATAACCGGTTCTTTGTTTAAAGAGTTTGCATTAACACTTGCTGGGGCGGTATTTATTTCCGGTATCATCGCGTTGACACTGTCTCCGATGATGTGTTCTAAGCTACTAAAAGCCAATGAAGCACCAAGCAAATTCGAAGTGAAGGTTCATCAAATCTTAGATAAGATGACCGCTCGCTACGAGAAGATGCTATCTGCGGTTATGTTGCACCGTCCTGTGATCATCGCATTTGCTGTGATTGTATTCGCAAGCTTGCCTTTGTTGTTCAAATTCATCCCAAGTGAACTTGCGCCATCAGAGGATAAAGGGGTAGTAATGTTGATGGGTACAGGTCCATCTAACGCTAACCTCGACTACTTGCAAAACACAATGAACGATGTAAATGCGATTTTAACCGAGCAACCTGAAGTTCAATTTGCTCAAGTGTTTACTGGTGTGCCTAACTCAAACCAAGCATTCGGTATCGCTTCTATGGTTCCTTGGAGCCAACGTGAAGCAAGCCAAGCTGAAGTGGCCAACCGTGTCGGTCAACTCGTCAGCAACGTCCCTGGTATGGCAGTAACAGCATTCCAGATGCCTGAGCTTCCTGGTGCGGGTTCTGGTCTACCAATTCAGTTTGTTATTACTACCCCAAACAGCTTTGAAAGCTTGTTTACCATTGCTTCTGATGTCTGGACTGATGTTCAACAAAATGCGCAATTCGTTTATTCAACGCTCGATTTGAATTACGATTCTGCCACGATGAAGATCAATATCGACAAAGACATGGCGGGTGCTTACGGCGTTACCATGCAGGACATCGGTATTACGCTAAGTACTATGATGGCAGACGGTTATGTTAACCGTATTGACTTAAACGGTCGTTCTTATGAGGTCATCCCTCAGGTAGAACGTAAGTATCGTTTAAACCCTGAATCAATGAATACTTACTTTGTTCGTTCAGCCAACAACCAAGCGATTCCACTAGGCAGTTTAATCTCTATCGATGTTGTGGCAGAGCCTCGCTCATTGCCTCACTTTAACCAACTAAACTCTGCAACGGTTGGCGCGGTTCCTGCGCCTGGCGTTGCAATGGGTGATGCCATTACTTGGTTTGAGTCTGTAGCAGAGAACAAACTACCAAACGGTTATAGTCATGATTACATGGGTGAAGCAAGACAATACGTAACAGAAGGAAGCGCGCTATATGCTACCTTTGGTCTTGCACTTGCTATCATCTTCTTGGTTCTCGCGATTCAGTTTGAATCCATCAGAGATCCACTTGTTATCATGGTTTCCGTACCGTTGGCGATCTGTGGGGCCTTGATTGCGCTAGCATGGGGTGCCGCGACGATGAACATATACTCTCAAGTCGGCCTCATCACGCTTGTTGGTCTAATCACCAAGCACGGTATCTTGATCTGTGAAGTAGCAAAAGAAGAGCAACTTCTTAATAAGCTAAGCCGAATGGATGCAGTGAAAGAGGCGGCTAAGGTTCGTTTACGTCCAATACTGATGACAACCGCAGCCATGATCGCAGGTCTAGTTCCATTAATGTACGCCACTGGTGCTGGTGCTGCTCAACGCTTCAGTATCGGTATTGTTATCGTTTCTGGTTTGGCGATCGGTACACTATTTACCTTGTTTGTTCTTCCGGTTATTTATTCATACCTGGCAGAAAAACATAAGCCATTGCCAACATTTGTTGAAGATAAAGATTTAGAGAAACTAGCGCGAATAGATGAGGCCAAAGCGGCTCACAGAGAGCTAGCGGATAATAAATAATTACTTTATTACCAATGATTAAACTCTAAAGGCCACATTGTGGCCTTTTTTATTATGCAAATTAGGGACAATCTCGAGTGAATTACATAAAATAGAAGTAATTGCACAGGAGCTAATTGAAATGTTTGATCCAAAGAAACTAGAACAGATTGCCAGACAAATACACGACTCGATGCCACAGCCTGTCAAGGAACTCGGTACAGATGTTGATCAGAAGGTTCGCCAAGTCATCCAAGGCCAACTGAATAAACTTGATGTCGTTAGCCGTGAAGAATTTGATGTTCAAACTCAGGTTCTACTTCGCACGCGCCAGAAGCTAACAGAAATGGAACAAAAACTTTCTGAACTAGAAGCAAAGCTTTCTGAAAAATAGAGCGATAGCAACAAAAAAGGCTTACCTTCTGGTAAGCCTTTTTTTCATCACACTGTGATATTAACCACCAACGGCAATGCGTTGCATGTCTGTCATATAACCACGAAGCTCTTCACCAATATATTCAACAGGGTGATTGCGAACCGTATCGTTAACTTCAATCAACTTACCGTTATCAACCTGATTAGAGGTTTCTGCTAAACCACGGCCGATGACGTCAGTCTCTACGCTTGGCATAAATTTCTCGCGAAGCAATGGTGTAGCAACGTTAGCAAATAGGTAGTTACCGTATTCAGCAGTATCGGAAATAACAACGTTCATTTCGTATAGACGTTTACGTGCAACCGTATTAGCGATAAGCGGTAGCTCATGCAGTGACTCATAGTATGCAGACTCGTCAATAATACCTGATGCTGTCATTGCTTCGAACGCCAACTCAACGCCAGCACGAACCATAGCAACCATCAAAATACCGTTATCGAAGTATTCTTGCTCTGAGATTTCAACATCACTTGCTGGGTAGTTTTCAAATGCCGTTTGACCGGTCTCTTCACGCCAACCAAATAGATTCACATCATCGTTTGCCCAATCCGCCATCATCGTGCTTGAGAAGTGACCAGAGATAATGTCATCCATGTGTTTGTTATAAAGTGGACGCATAAGATCTTTTAGTTCTTCAGACAAATCAAACGCTTTAACTTTCGCAGGGTTTGAAAGACGATCCATCATGTGAGTGATGCCACCAAATTTCAGTGCTTCTGTAATCGTTTCCCAGCCAAACTGCAGTAATTTACCTGCATACCCTTCTTCGATACCGTCAGCGATCATTTTTTCATAACAAACAATCGAACCAGCTTGCAGCATGCCACACAAGATTGTTTGCTCACCCATTAGATCGGATTTTACTTCAGCTACAAACGAGGACTCAAGAACGCCAGCTCGGTGTCCGCCCGTTGCTGCAGCCCAAGCTTTAGCGATTTCTAGGCCATCACCTTGAGGATCATTCTCTGGGTGAACAGCAATAAGAGTTGGAACACCAAATCCACGCTTATATTCTTCACGAACCTCTGTTCCAGGACACTTAGGTGCAACCATCACTACCGTTAAGTCTTCGCGGATCTGCATGCCTTCTTCAACGATGTTGAAGCCATGTGAATAACCAAGAGAAGCGCCTTGCTTCATAAGCGGCATAACCGTTTCAACAACATTAGAGTGCTGTTTGTCAGGAGTCAGATTGACAACAAGATCAGCTTGCGGAATTAAGTCTTCATAGCTACCAACGACGAAGCCATTGTCTTTCGCATTTTTAAATGACTGGCGTTGCTCATCGATTGCTGCTTGACGAAGTGCATAAGACACATCAAGACCAGAATCACGCATGTTTAGACCTTGGTTTAGGCCTTGCGCACCACAGCCAACAATAACTACTTTCTTTCCTTTCAAGTAATCAGCTTCAGAAGCAAATTCTGAACGGTCCATAAAGCGACAACGACCAAGTTGGTCCAATTGCTGACGTAGATTAAGCGTGTTGAAATAGTTAGCCATAGTGAAGCTCTCCTGTTGAATTCTATCCATAGTGCCGATGATTATCATCGAATGAGCTCATACTAAAGCAGAGTTAAGGTTGCTTAAAGTGAAATATTCACAATTTGTTATTGCAATTAATGCAACTACATTTACCCTAAGTGGTATGAATATAAAAAGTCTGCAAGCTTTTATCCATTTATGCGAGAGTAAAAGCTTTAATCGAACCGCCACTGCAATGCATATTAGCCCGTCGGCACTCAGTCGCCAGATCCAAAAACTAGAACAAGAGGCAGGGCAGAACTTACTTCTTAGAGATAATCGCTCGGTTGATTTGACTCCTGCGGGTCAGCAACTGCTCCCTGTTGCACTCAATATTATTAGTGAGTGGCAAAAATTTCAGTCGAGCAACGAACTAGGTGAGATGGAACTGAGAGGAAAATTGAGGTTATTTTGCTCCGTAACGGCGAGCTATAGCCACCTTCCAGAGTTACTCGCAGAGTTTCGAGTACTGTATCCATATATTGAGTTTGAGCTGTCGACAGGAGACCCAGCTCAAGCTATTGATAAAGTATTGAATGATGATACTGACATCGCTATTTCAGCCTTTCCTGAGCAGTTACCAGGACGCTTAGCCTTCGAAACTATCAGTGAAATCCCTCTGTCTATTATTGCCCCTCAAGGTATTAGTAATTTTGGGCAGGAATTAATGAGCGGGGCTCCCGATTGGAAAAAAATTCCATTTATTGTCCCTGAAGCTGGAACCGCTCGAGAAAGAGCTAACGCCTGGTTTAAAAAGATGCGCATTAAACCCAATATCTATGCTCAAGTATCTGGCCATGAGGCTATAGTTAGCATGGTTGCACTCGGGTGTGGTGTTGGTATTGCACCAGAAGTTGTGATTGTTAACAGTCCCGTCAGAGACAAAATTCAGCGATTAAAGCTGGAGTCAATTAAGCCATTCAAACTCGGAGTGTGTTGTAAAAAATCTAATCTTGATAATGCATTAATCACTGCATTTTGGAAGGTTGCACAGCAGATTTACATACAACCTAATTCTGGCTTTCGTTCTTAAGCCGAATAAGGTTTATTCTTTTAAAAAATCAACAAAAAAGGCTCTGACCAAAAAGTCAGAGCCTTTAGAAAATGGCAGGGGTGGAGAGATTCGAACTCCCAACACGCGGATTTGGAATCCGCTGCTCTGCCAATTGGAGCTACACCCCTAGTTTGAACCTTCAACATATTCTATTTAATTAAAAATCTCAATACGTTAGATTCAAAAAAACCTCGCAAAGCGAGGTTTTTTTGAATAAATGGCGGAGTGGACGGGACTC
>NZ_JBFROV010000014.1:0-34851 GCF_041471725.1 Vibrio sp. 10N.261.51.F12
ATGATAGTTATTAATTTTATTGATTCATTTGTAATTATTGCTATCGTTAACACTAACAATATAAGGTAATGATTAAAATGATATTACCAAGAACGGAGCGGCGATCTAACTGCCGATTACCATGAGTACACTTGATTTATATCTGAGGCAAAATATATTTTATTATCGATACGTTGACGGAAAATTATTGACATATCACTTTCGTGATACATCAATAATTTGATATGTTAACCGCAAAAAAAATAGCAATTAAACTTTGAATTTCCCCACTGCTTTGTCTAAGTCCGCACATCGATATTCTAAAGTCAAACAAGCTTTTTCAGCTTGCTTTATAATGTCTGACATTTTGTGACTATCTGAAGCAATTTTTTGAATACTACCATTTAACTCTTCACTCACTGCTGTCTGCTCGGTGGCTGCGGTCGCAATATGTGCATTCATGTCATTGATGATCGTAATCGAGTTAGTAATTTCGGCTAAAGATGATGATGCTGCTTGAACCAGTACTATCGTCTCATTACTGGTAGTACGACTGGACGACATGGCATCAACCATCACCGTAGCGCCTTGCTGCAAACGCTCAATCATGGTTTGAATATCTCCGGTACTTTCTTGTGTTTTACTCGCCAATGAACGAACTTCATCTGCGACAACGGCAAAACCTCGCCCTTGCTCTCCTGCCCGCGCCGCTTCAATAGCCGCATTCAACGCCAGTAAATTAGTTTGCTCTGCTATCCCACGAATCACATCGAGTACAGAAGCGATATTCGTCACATCACATGTTAGCCTGTGTACGCTTTCTTCTGATGTCACCAACTCTTGGGCAAGACCTTCTATCGCTGTTACCGTTAATCCAATTCCGTCGTTCGCATGCCTAGCTTCATCGGTACTTCGGTCAGTCGCTTGTGCAGCTTCGTGGGCATTTTCACTCACGTTGTCACTTGTCGCGCGCATTTCATTAATCGCGGTCGCCACCATTTCACTCTCTTGTTGCTGGGAAAGAGATGCTTGTGTAATTTGGCCAGCCAAACTGGTCAGCAACGACGTATGTTCTCTTACCTGTGCTGTTGACGAAATGACTTCCGTAACGGTGCCTTGAATACGCTCGATGAAACGATTAAATGAGCCAGCTAATTGACCTATTTCATCAACGGTGTCCACTTTGATTCGTTGCGTTAAGTCCCCATCTCCAGAAGCAATCTCTGCCAACGACTTTTCCAACGCCAATACCGGTCCAACAATTAACGTCGAGACAAATACGGCCATAACAAGCGCCAGAATAATCGCAATAACGGTCCCTACCTCCATCGCTAACTCTGCTTTCTTGACCGCTTGCTCACTATCCAATCTCGCTTGTGCTTGCAGACGCTCTATTTCGTCTAAAATCACTTTCAAATTGCTGCGGATATCAGTAAAAAGTGCCGTCACCGATTCTTCTTTATCCGCAAAATACTGACGCGCCGTTTGTGGGTTGGCAAACAACGCCTCATATTCAGAGACAAATACGTTTGTATCTGAGATTAGTTTCTTTAAGTAAGGTGCAAAACGTCGATCGAGGATCCCTGCATCAAGAAGGATTTGAACCTTACTCACTCTTGGTTCGGCATTATAAGCGTTATCTTCAAACTCAAAGCGTTGTTGAGCAACCGCTTGAGCGTTATTCTCGGCAAGAATAAACGCATAACCGGCTGTCGACACTTGGTAAAAATCCCTATATGCGTCCTCCAAGGAGTTCATCACAGGTTGTATTTCGTCATTGAGTTGATCGCTGCCTGTTTACTAAAAAGAACCACGTTGTAAATCACTAACCCACTAAAAATAGTGGCCATCAGAATAACGGGAATCAATACCTTGACTCTTAGACTTAGATTGTTAAACCACTGCATATTGCTCTTCAAATGATGATTAATTTGGCTACAGTATCGACGGTCAAACGCGCGGCTTTAGATTCTTGCTCACTTTAGGGGTAAATATCGCATTAAGCCGACTGTCATTACGCCGTTTCCTACGTAATACAACATGTTTTATAAAACCCCACGTCAATCAACTAAAATATTACAGAAAGTTACCTCTGTGATATTTCGCTTAGTCGAGTCGAGATTTCCGAACAAACGACAATGTGACATTTTTGTTACAGGGCAATTTGATATACACTAAACACTGCTCATAGCCGTATCAAAAGGACTTGAATTAATGCAGCAAAACGAACCATCCCATGCGCGTCAGATTCGTAAAACACTCATTACTGGTGCCGTCACTATTTTAGGCTTCTTGGCGTTGTTTTTTTATACTGAATACACGGTAGAGCGAGCTAAAAACCAGCTAATGGCGTTAAAGTCCGACATATTAACCGCATCAAATGGGATGCTAATGATGCGACGTCATGAGAAAGATTTTATCGCTCGTGTCGATAGTCAATATATTGAAAAGATGAGTGACAGTTATAAGAGTTTGATGATTCAGCTTGGTGAAGTGAACGCAAAACTTATCGAGTCCGATATCAGTATCGATTATTCCAGCCAACAAGCACTTGCCTATGTTGACGACTATGTTGAATCTTTTTTATCTTTGGCTGATCTGGTTGTAGTGATTCACGGCAATGACAAACAAAACGGACTGATTGACCACTTCAAGGACCGCACCCTTACGTTAGGGCATCAGCTCGTCAAAGCGAATGATTCCGCTCTCGATAACATGGCACTGACTACCCAAGATTTGATGTTTCAGTTTTTTTCTGATTTTGATTCATCAACCTTGGCTCGCATTGAACATACCCTTGAGCAGATGGAGTCAGCGATAACAGAACGTCATCATTCGTTTGCATTGTTTAGCGCGTTTGCTGAATTTAAGCTGTCATTTTATGCCCTTCAATCTGCTTATGAAGACTTTGGCTACAATCATAACAGCGGTAGACATGGTGATTTACGATCAACCGTCCACCAACTTGAAATGAATCTTGACGCCATTTTCAAAGTCCTGCCTGAGCAAATATCAAGACAGATCACGAGTTATGAAAATTATCGTGTGTTAGCAACTATCGCATTAGTCGCCGCGATTATACTGACATTACTTTATGTCATTCGGCAGACATCTTCACTCGAAAAACAATTGATTAATGCTCGAGAACACGAACGACAAGCAAACCGAGCAAAAAGTGCCTTTCTTGCTAATATGTCCCATGAAATTAGAACCCCACTCAATGGCATATTAGGCATGACCGAAATCTTGTCAGATTCTAAGCTCACTGCCATTCAAAAAGATTATTTGTCGACCATTAATTCATCGTCTCAAACATTATTGATGCTGATTAACGATATCTTAGACCTATCTAAAATCGAGTCCGGTCATCTGGAGATTTGCCCGCATACTTGCGCGATAAAAGAAGTCGTCTTTGACACCGCAGCGTTAATTGCACCTAAAGCACAACAAAAATCCATTAACATCGACATCAATATAGACTCCGATATTCCAAACTACGTGAAAGCAGATGAGCAAAAAGTTCGACAAGTACTCATGAACCTTGCCTCCAACGCGATTAAATTCACTGAAACGGGTTCTATTACGTTTGCAGCTAAGCTCTGTGCATCCTCCACCAATGCTGTGACCCTATTCTTATCGGTAACCGATACAGGGCTGGGTATTGATAGCGATAAGCAAGCCCATATTTTTGAAGAATTTAAGCAAGAGGATACGTCCACCTCACAACAATATGGCGGTACAGGGTTAGGTCTTGCTATTTCCTCAAAAATGGTTGACATGATGGGCGGTAAAATCGCTCTAAAATCGGTAAAAGGACAAGGCAGTGAGTTTTCATTCACGTTAACGTTTGAGCTCGACGACCAACAGCTCAAACAAGAAAACCAAACTCATGTCGTTTATGTGTCTGACCATAGTAACCCACTGTTAATGGATGAGTTACATCGGTTCGGGTTCCAGTCAAATCACGTTGATAAAGAGGCGTTTTTGACAACAACTCCCCCTCCCCACACCGTCGTTATTGTCGACGATATAAGTATTTATCGGACACTAGAAAACGCCTTCGAACCATTTCATGTTATTTTCTTACGTGACAATCACACCGTGATCGACGGTATTCAGTTGGATGTCTCTGCCTTCATAACTGCACCACTTTATGGGATGCGATTGAGCAACACCATCAAATCGACGTTAGAACAAGTAATCACGGTATCCCCACCGTTGAGCAGCAAAGCTCCAGCTCAAAACTCAACCATTCTTATTGTTGAGGATAATAAGGTTAATCAACAAATTGTAACGATCAATTTGAAGAAACTGGGCATTGAATTTATCGTCGCCAATAATGGCCAAGAAGCGGTCGACTTCTATCAGCAGCAACACGCCACGATTGGCCTAATACTAATGGATTGTATGATGCCGATCGTAGATGGTTTTCAGGCGACGAAGCTGATTCGTGCATACGAAGACACTAATAATCTGCCACGTAAACACATTATTGCGCTCACCGCTTCGGTGCTCGATGACGACATTCAAAAGTGCTTTGATAGTGGGATGGATGACTACTTACCCAAGCCCTTTAAGAGAGACGTGCTCATTGAGAAATTAGACAAACAAGTTAATTTTTTTGCGACAACTTAGAAGCCAATTATTCATTTGGATTGACTCAATTTCACGATTAAACAAAAGAAGGGTTCTGAACAATTCAGAACCCTTCTTAGTTTTCAAACTATGGTGTATGTGCAGCACTAAGCAATAGCCACGTCAGTATGACGTAGCTATTGACTCTCTAATTATGTAGCTTTTAACTCTCTAATATACAGCTATTAAGTCTCTAATATACAACTATTAAGTCTCTAATTACGCCCCTATCACGCCGCCATCATTACGTGTAATGACCATAACAGAAGAGCGAGGAATCGATTTTCCACCATCAGGAAAATGTGACGACGCCAATTCTTCGCCTGGATGTTGAACCCCAACGAACATGGTTTTATTATCCGGTGACAACGTTAAACCGGTAATCTCACAGGCTATTGGCCCGGTTAGGAATCGGCGAATTTCTCCCGTTTTAGGATCACCACACAACATCTGATTGTTGCCCATTCCAGCGAAATCCCCCTTGTTTGAGTATTTACCGTCAGTTTGAATCCATAGTCGTCCTGCACGGTCAAATCCGATACCGTCGGGGCTATTAAACATGTTGTCTTGGTTGATGTTATCAGAACCAGCCATCAAGCCAGACTCATGTACATCGGGGTTACCGGCTAACACATAGATATCCCACTCGAAAGATTCAGCGGTGTGATTTCCTTCCGTTGGTCGCCAACGAACTATATGTCCGTAAGGATTTTTTTCTCGTGGGCTAACCGCATTTAACGGTTGATTCTCTTTTACACCACGATATTTGTTATTCGTGAGCGTACAAAATACCGATTGCTTATCTGGGTGTACGGCTACCCATTCAGGACGATCCATGGTGGTTGCACCGACTTGCGTTGCGGCCATTCGAGCAAAAATCATGACCGAGGCAGGGTCTGCGAAACCATTCTCAGGCGTTAAACCATTTTTGCCCCAGGTCAATTCAATCCATTGACCTTGTCCCGCCAACTCACCTTCTTCGCCAACAAATTTAGCGACATACAAGGTACCTTCCTCTAACAAATCTCGGTTACTGTCCGCGCCTTTGACAAATTTATTTTTGGACACAAATTTGTAAAGGTGCTCGCCGCGTTCGTCATCCCCTAAGTAAACAACAACATGACCATCGTCATTCACCATTAGTGCCGCATTCTCGTGCTTAAATCGACCGAGAGCACTGCGTTTCTTTGGTGTCGAATTTGGGTTCATCGGATCAATCTCAACAACCCACCCATGGCGATGGGGTTCGTTAGGCTCCTTGGCCATATCGAAACGCGAGTCATGCTTATACCACTCGTAACCCCTATCTTGGTCTGCCAGTCCATAACGGTCATACGATTCCGAAAGAGCTGCCCCTGAGGTGTTGGCAAAATAGCCGTTAAAGTTTTCTTCACATGTTAAATAGGTGCCCCATGGCGTCTCACCATTTGCACAATTATTAAATGTGCCCATGATGGTTTTACCCGACTTGTCATCCGATGTTTTTAACAATGTGTGACCCGCAGCGACGCCCGTCATTTCCATCTCGGAAAATGCGGTTATTCGACGGTTTAGGCGACCTTCAATATTTACTTGCCATTGTCCATTTATTTTTAGCAGTTCAACGACTGAAACACCATGCGCCGCTTGTGCTTTACGCACATCATCTGCAGAAATATTTTTACCTTGATGCTCATACAAATATTCATTATTGGTGTATTCATTATTAACGACTAACACCGCTCTTTCATCTGAAAGTAGGAAAAAGGTCATGCCGTCATTGTTATCACCAAATTGCCTTTCTTGCGCTTTTGAGTCATTGGACTGCTTGAAGCCCGGCGCATTGCTGAAAAGAGGATCGCCCCATGATATCAACACATCGGCTTGGTAGCCCTCTGCAACCTTAACCGAATCAGAAGTAGAAATAGGAATAGCGTCAAAACCCAGCAAGGGTGAGTCTTTCGCCATGGTATCGGCGATAGCGCTGCTGACAGGACTCGCAGCAAAGAAACCAACCGTGCCGGCCGCACCCGTTGCTTTGAGGAAAGAGCGACGTGATTGGAGCAATGCTTCATTTGCTGCAGCAGCGTCAACAAACTTGTTAAATTCAGGCTCGTGCTTAAGAGGGCGTTGGTCATGGTCATGATTAAATAGCTTCACAGAACTTCCTTTCTTCTACCGGTTAAGCCTTTTGAGTAAGGCTACTAATAATATATGAAAGTGATAATGCGCTGACTATATGACATATGGGTTACATATAATTAACATTTGTGTGTCGCAATTAAATTTTAAGCGCTGAGCCGAATCATTACTCATCCGTTTTGCGATAGCGCAACGCTTGCAAAGTCTATTCTCAGTTAAATCAGAAGACGAATCGCTCGTACATAAACAGATTATTCACATGTAAATAAAAAACCATTCGCATGTAAATAAATAGTGGCCATCACTCAGACAACCGAAACGGTATAAGGCTAATCCCTTCAATTCCACAAACAGCCGCGATGGTTGGGTGCCAAGATAATCTTTCTAGGTATTGCCCTAGATAGCGATATTGCATTGGAGACGGAGAAATCGTTAAGGCCCACTCGGAAAGCATAAACAAGAAAAAGTCACAAGCTGAAAGCTGATCACCAAGTAAATACTGACCTTTACTGAGTTGCTCATCGATGATGGTTAAGGCTTCTCCAATCCTCATATCTTGTGCAGCAATAATGCTGGCGATCGCGCTAGAATCCACGGTGTGTCTATGAGGGTAATACCGCACCATCAGTTCAGCTTGTAAGGTGTTCGTTAAAAACATCATCCATTGAAAAAACAATGGTCGCTCAGTATCCCCAACTTTAGGTAGTAAGGTTTTTGATGGATATTTTTCGGCTAAATGTACACAAATTGCTGGGCTCTCGAAAATCGGTTGCCCATCATCGACAAGGGTGGGAATACGGCCTGCGGGGTTTAATTTCAGGTAATCTGCCGATTTATGATGCTGGTTATCTCTATCGACGAGAATTAATTCATACGGCACGTCCAAGTGATGCAAAATAAAATGAGGCGCTAGAGACGCGTTATTAGGATAGTAATAAAGTTGATACACGTTAGTTCCTTAACTGAGGTTCATGATGGGAGGATGCCTCAAATCCACTTAACCATAACGCATCGCATTTAGCGTGTGAAGCGGCGAAGAGTGAGAATCTGATGATTATTCACACAACTACTCACCCATTTATTCAAGCATTTAGTCATCACCTTAGAATAGGGCTTTTGGCGTTTGCCTTAAACCTAGCGCAGTGGTCTAATAGTTAAATCAGTCGTATCCCTATATCTGTGCTCTAACGCGCATCCTGATAGGAACAAAGGAAAGACCCCATGTCTCAACACGAACCCTCTTATTTCTTTTTTGATTATGAAACATGGGGTATCAGCCCTGCTAAAGACCGTCCATGTCAATTCGCTGGTGTTAGAACCGATATGGATTTCAATATCATAGGCGAACCCTTAGTCATTTACTGTCAGCCCCCTTCTGATTATCTCCCCTCTCCAGAAGCAGCGTTGATCACCGGTATAACACCACAAATCTGCATTGAAAAGGGATTACCTGAACCTGAGTTCATCAAAAAGATCCATCAAGAATTGGCGACACCAAATACGACGAACCTGGGCTACAACAGCATTCGCTTCGATGATGAAGTCACACGTTATACCTGCTATCGCAACTTTATCGATCCTTACGCGTGGAGCTGGAAGAACGGCAATTCGCGTTGGGACTTATTAGATTTGATGCGAACGTGTCATGCGCTGCGCCCGCAAGGGATTGAGTGGCCTGAGAATGCTGATGGATTTACCAGTTTTAAACTAGAGCACCTCTCCATCGCTAACGGCATTGAACATGCGAATGCTCATGACGCAATGGCTGACGTCATCGCAACCATTGAACTCGCCAAAAAAGTGAAAGCGGCGCAACCAAAACTGTTTGATTATTTTTACTCGATGCGCCAGAAACGTAAACTAAATGAACTGGTTGATATTGTTAACATGACTCCGCTTATGCATGTCTCAGGTATGCTTGGACGCGAATGTCAATACACCAGTTGGGTTGTGCCTATTGCTTGGCACCCAACCAATCAAAACGCTGTTATTGTGGCTGATTTAGCAAAAGATCCACAACCTATCTTAGATTTAACAGTAGAAGAGTTACATACTCGCCTCTACACGAAACGGGACGACCTTGCCCCAGATGAACTTCCAGTACCACTGAAATTAATCCATTTAAATAAATGTCCAATCTTAGCCCCAGCTAAAACACTGACCGCAGACAACGCAGAAGCAATCGGCATCGACCGCCAACAATGCTTAGCAAACTTGGCTCTGCTCAAAAAGAACCCTGAGATTCGAGAAAAATTGATTGGCTTGTACAATATCGAACGCGAATTTGATAATGATAACGACGTTGATACTCAGCTTTATAGCCAGTTTTTCTCGCCGTCCGATCGCGCAGCGATGGATATTATTCTAGAGACCGACCCTAACAACCTTTCAGCGCTGGACATCAGCTTTAGTGATACAAGAATTGAACCTTTACTGTTTAGGTATCGCGCTCGACATTATCCTTGGACGCTTGATGAAGCCGAGCAACAAAAGTGGGCCGGCCACTGTCGAGAATTTTTCGAGAGTCGGATCGAAAAATATATGTTCAACCTAGAAAATCTGGTGATGGAAAACGAATCTGATGAGAAGAAACTCACCGTATTGAAATCGGTGTACCGCTACGTTGAAAAATTAACGTCTTGAGCGTCCTTCCCTTCTTGCTAAACATGAGTCAGAAGGGAAAACTATTGCTACCAGAGCGTTTACGTTAGCCTTTACAACTCATTCATTTCCACTTTCAAATTGGGCATAACATGATTTGTTGTTTGCCCAGCGCCGTCGAAGAGAATGTCATGATAAAAACTGTGCTTCACTACATCTTATCTTTTGCCCTAATTTTTGCCGCTTTGTTTGCCGGTAATACGATCCAAAGCCTGCTCGATGTCTCTATCCCAGGCAGTGTTTTCGGCATGCTGTTACTCTTTACATTAATGGCGACGGGGATTCTTCCCGTCAAAGCCGTTCAACCGGGTGCGCACGCTTTTATACGCTATATGATCCTTTTGTTTGTTCCCGTTAGCGTGGGGTTAATGAACCATTTCGATACGCTTATCGATAATGCACTTCCAATCCTTGCAAGTGCAGTTGGCGGCACCATGATCGTCCTCGTTTGTCTATCTGTATTTTTAGACAGATTTCTTAAAAAGGGGAACAAATAATGTGGATATTCGCGACAATTATCGTGTTCTTTATCGCTCGATTTATTGGACAAAAAGTCAAAAACCCGCTGTTCAATCCATTATTGATAAGTATCGCCATCCTTATTCCAACATTGCTAATTTTTAATGTGCCCTTCGACACTTACTATCAAGACAACGAATGGATAAGTTATCTATTGCAACCAGCCGTGGTTGCCCTAGCCTACCCTTTATATGAACAACTGCCACAAATTCGCGCAAATTGGCGCATCATTATCTTAGCTTGTGGGGTAGGCAGTGTAGGCTCTATGTTTACCGCGTCCGTTATTGCGGTTTGGCTAGGTGCTGACATGCAATTAGTCGCGAGCTTATTAGGTAAATCCGTTACTACACCAATCGCAATGGAAGTCTCAAGTCATTTAGGTGGTGAGCCTGCGATCGCCGCAATACTTGTTTTATTGGTCGGCTTATTTGGTGCGATCTTAGCTTACCCTTTATATCAATTGCTCGGCGTCACACACCCGATTGCAAAAGGTCTGACTATGGGCACCGTTTCCCACGCACTTGGAACCGCAACATGCGCCGAAAAAGATCCAAGAGATGCCGCATTTAGTTCATTGGCCTTGGTTATTTGTGGGATCATAACCTCAGTGTTAGCACCTTCGTTTTTTGCCTTCGCTCTCTGGTTAAATCACGTTTTGGGCTAAGCGAGTATTGTGATTACCTCACTATCTGAGCGCAGTTCCGATTTTGGCTCAGTTACTGTTCTGGTTGAGCTAGGTATCTTGCTAGATCGTTGCTGCGCATCTTGACGCACCAACAAACGAGCATTGCGTGACATCACTCTAATTATGCAAAATGAATCATTGTTGCACCATTAATTGTGATGCAGATCGATATAAGTGATGATAAAGTTACATAGAATAAATAAAAACACTTATAGAAATTAAAGGGAACACGAATGACAGATCGTTTTGACTCTGTACTCAATGAAGCGCCAGCAATCATTAAGCAGTACTTAGAACCTATTGTCACCCATGAACAATTCGATGCGACGCTTAGCCCTAGCCAATTTGAAACGCTGCTTTCTCTTTCAGGGCTAGCCGATAATGAGCTGCGCCTGGCGTTGCTCCCTTTTGCAGCGGCATATTCCTATGCCCCTATTTCTGAGTTCTTTGTTGGTGCAATTGTTCGAGGGACGTCTGGTAAGCTCTATTTTGGTGCCAATATGGAGTTCCTTGGTGCTCAGCTCGGTCAAACGGTTCACGCAGAGCAATCGGCGATAAGTCACGCTTGGATGAAAGGTGAGCAAGGCGTCAAAGACATCACCATTAACTTCAGTCCTTGTGGGCACTGCCGCCAATTTATGAATGAATTGACCACCGCCCAACAGCTCGTCGTTCAGCTGCCTGAACGCGACGAAATGACATTACAGCAATACTTACCAGAAGCATTTGGTCCTGGGGACTTAGGGATCACCGATGGTTTAATGACGCCTCTTTCTCACGGTAAAGATATTAGCAATGTCAGTCTGTTAATGAAGCAAGCCGTTGACGCTTTGAACCGTAGCCATGCACCTTATACTAATAATCTTAGCGGCGTTGCTATCAAGATGAACGATGGTCGTTTATTTCAAGGTGCTTATGCCGAAAATGCGGCGTTTAACCCTAGTTTACCGCCGCTACAGGTTGCACTTGCTCAGCTATTATTGGCGAAACAATCGTTGAATGATATTAGTCTCGTTGCTTTGGTTGAGATGGCTGACGGCAAAATTAGCCACCTAGCAGACACTCAAGCTACGCTAGAAGCCATTAATCCAGACATTCAGGTCGAATACGCTACTATTTAAGCAATAAATAACGTGCTTCCAAGCTGAAGCACGTCTACCTTCCCAACTCAAAGTGATTCTCTTAATTACGGCATAAAACACGCGCGCAAACGATTGCTTTTTCTGTATAAATCAGTATTATTCACCGGAATTTTCCTGATTTATACACAAGGATCTAATATGTTTGGTACTGCAACGAGTGAAAATGCTACCCGAGTGTTATTACTGGGCTCAGGCGAGCTTGGTAAAGAAGTCGCTATTGAATGTCAGCGTCTCGGATTAGAGGTCATTGCGTGCGATCGATATCCTAACGCACCAGCCATGCAAGTTGCTCATCGCAGCTATGTACTCGACATGCTAGACGGTGATGCACTTGAAGCGATCATCACAAAAGAAAAACCTGATTTTGTCGTCCCAGAAATTGAAGCTATCGCCACAGAAAAGCTGGTGGAACTTGAAGCTCAAGGGCTAAATGTTGTGCCAACGGCAAACGCCACCAAGTTGACGATGAACCGCGAAGGTATTCGTCGACTTGCCGCAGAAGAACTTGGCCTTAATACCTCTCCTTATCGCTTTGCCGACAGCTACGAAGACTTCGTAAGCGCCGTAGAATACGTTGGTATCCCTTGCGTCGTAAAACCCGTAATGAGTTCTTCAGGCAAAGGCCAGAGTATCATTAAAAATCAAGACGATATCGATAACGCCTGGACGTATGCCCAAGAAGGTGGACGCACTGGTGCAGGACGTGTCATCGTAGAAGGTTTCATCGATTTTGATTATGAGATCACTCTACTCACTGTCCGTGCCGTGGACGGTGTGTCTTTTTGTGCGCCTATTGGGCACCGTCAAGAAGATGGTGATTATCGTGAATCGTGGCAACCACAAGTGATGTCTGAAAACGCGACTAAAGCCGCTGAATATACCGCTGAACAAGTGGTTAATGCGCTTGGTGGTTATGGTTTGTTTGGTGTTGAATTATTTGTAAAGGGAGATAAAGTCATTTTTAACGAAGTCTCTCCTCGCCCTCATGACACTGGCTTAGTGACGCTCATTTCACAAGAAATGTCAGAGTTTGCACTTCATGTGCGCGCATTCACAGGCATGCCTATCAATCACATCGCACAGTATGGCCCATCGGCTTCTGCAGTAATTCTTGGGCAAGGCACATCAGATAACATTCGTTTTACCGGTGTATCTGAGGCGGTTTCAATGCCTCAAACACAAGTTCGTTTATTTGGTAAGCCTGATATTGATGGTCGACGCCGACTAGGCGTTTCTCTGACTCGCCGTAAGTCGATTGAAAGCGCTATCGATGATGCGATTGACAGTGCGAAGCACGTGAAAGTGGTTTACTAACCTAATTAGCGGTATGCACGGTTGTTACATACTGTACGATTGTCGCCCCCGCTGCTTTCCACCAACCTGAAACATGAATGCAGAGAGATAGTAGCCCAAATAGCCGCTATCTCTCGTTATCATATCCAAACTAACCACTGATCAGACTATTTTAACGACTCAATTAGCCACACATCCTCACAGAAATGACTCAGCCCTTGCTTAATCCTTCGGTGTTCACTATCCGCTTCGTCTCTTGCTAAACGCGTCACACGAAAACCGTTATCGAAATAGTTTTCGATTTCTAGTTGCGGCACGCTATATGGCG
The DNA here is from genome assembly GCF_041471725.1 of Vibrio sp. 10N.261.51.F12. Classification (NCBI taxonomy): domain Bacteria; kingdom Pseudomonadati; phylum Pseudomonadota; class Gammaproteobacteria; order Vibrionales; family Vibrionaceae; genus Vibrio; species Vibrio sp. 10N.261.51.F12. Next base: position 13,364 of record NZ_JBFROV010000014.1, read on the forward strand.
GTCCAGCCATTTCGTCTTGAATATAATCCAAAGTCACCAGCAAAATCCGACCGCCCGGTTTAAGCACCTGCTTGAGTTTATCGATGTAAAGCAAGCGCATATCCGCAGGCATGGCAATTAACGCCGCCCGATCGTAAATCAAATCAACACTTTCTATTGGCGCTGTAAAAAAATCCCCGACATAAATATTAAGCTCATCAAACTGATACAGCTCAAATTGATGGTTAAGTGTTGTGACGAGTGGCGTATAAAAGTGTTCCGCAAAAAAAGAGCGGACCGCTATTTGACTTAACTCAACTCCTTGTACGTTATCGTGACGCTGCGCCAACCAAACCAAATCTTCTGACTTACCGCACAATGGCACAAATACAGATTGCTCACGGGTCGGTTCTAATGCTGGCCAATGTTCTATCAAAAGTGGGTTCACATCCTCAAGATGAAAACCAATTTTGTTTGCTGCCCATTTATTGTGCCAAAGCTCAAAGTCGTTCATTTTAGATTCATTTCAGGTGTGGATAATGGTTAACGTAGAGTTTACAGATTGAGGACAAAAAGTCATGTCTAGCTGGGGTATTATTTCTATGAGACAGGCATCACAATTTGCTTAAAGACCTTAACAACTGACTTGGTAACCAAATAACTGTCCCCATATCATAGTTAGCACTACTGCAAACGTTATAGCACTTTTTTTACACCGTTTTTGTAACGTAACCAGGAGAGAGCATGAGCATGTTTTTCCGTGCCGCAGCACTAACGCTGTTGGTACTCAGCCGCGCACCAGCATTTGCGGCTCCGCTTGATGAATCCAACTCTAACCAGACAAAAGGGAACCAAGAACAAAACCAAATAAGTCCATCGAACTTTAAACATAGTCTCAGTGGCCTTTATGGTATTAACCCTGTCGATACCGATGTCGCGCAACCGCATGCGGATTTTGATGTGTTGTACAGCAAAGCCCATCAGGCTCAACATGAGTTAGAATCGTTGTGTAAAAGCACAGCATTACTGACTCAAACTGACGCACAATTTTCAGGTGTTAAATCGTCTGAGCGCGCTCTGGAAAAAATCAATACTGAGTTAAACGGTGAAGTAAACCAAATTACCGATTTGGCTCGAGCGACCATCGTCGCAAATGATGTATCTTCATTGGTCAGTGCGTTTGAAGCCCTCAGCCGAGAGGCTAAGGTCGTTAGAGTGAAGAATCGATTTAAGTCCCCTAACCCATCCGGCTATAGAGACCTTAATCTTTTAGTACAACTTCCTAAAACGGGTATTGTCGCGGAGGTTCAGCTGCACTTAAAAGCCATTGCAGATGTTAAGAACGGACCAGAACATGACCTTTATGAAATTATTCAAGGTATTGAGCGAAATGCAGCTACACACAATCGTTCTTTGAACGACATTGAAACGGCTCAAATTACTAGCCTACGCCGCCAATCCATGGAGCTGTATCAAAATGCATGGCAACCTTATATCACTACGCATATTCAAGCCGCGTAATTACGCTTAATGACAGTGATAACATCATTACCAGAAACAAAAAGACCACGCATTGCGTGGTCTTTTCGTAACAATCAAATATTAATCTAGTTTGATGTTTTCAACACGAGCCTTCAGTTTTTGTCCTGGACGAAACGTCACGACACGTCTAGCGGAGATAGGGATATCTTCTCCAGTCTTAGGGTTGCGACCTGGACGTTCGTTTTTGTCTCGAAGATCAAAATTACCGAAACCAGACAGCTTTACCTGCTCGCCATTTTCGAGTGATTTTCTGACTTCTTCAAAAAATACTTCTACCGTTTCCTTGGCATCCCGTTTACTAAACCCGAGTTTCTCAAACAGGTTCTCAGCCAAATCGGCTTTTGTGAGCGCCATAAAACTCCCCTCAAAGCTATTTCATACCTAGCTGTTACGAACGCAACAACACATATTTAGTTCGACCAATCAACAACATAACAGCCTAACTGTGAAAAGTGTAAGTCAACCTTATGATTTTCGCCAACTTTTTTATTTCATGGAAATGTCAGGATTTTATCTTACACAACCAAGCACTTACCCCTATTTCGATACAATCATCCAATATAAAGGCAAATAAACAAAAAAACCAACATTAAACACCATTAAAACCCATTAAAAAAGAATAAAAGAGATACTCCACTAAATACAAAAACCTTAATCCAGCACACATTTTTTACAGAAATAACAAGCAAAAACAGAGAGTTGCGGCTAAATATTGGATATGAAACACGTTTAATTCCCACTCTGGAACTGGACAAAATATCCGGTTGCAGACTAGAATTTCAGGTTGATTATTTCTTTTAGATACAAAAAAGGCGAGCTTCATATCGCTCGCCTTAGTCTTATCATTGGAACGTCAGATTAGTCGCGTAATACCGCGCTGAACTTATCAGCAACAGAGGCGACGATAGCATCGACTGATCCAGCGATGTCTGCATCTTCAAGTGTGCGCTCTACAGACTGTAGGCTAAGTGCGATAGCTAGGCTCTTCTTACCTTCTTCTACACCTTTACCAACGTATACGTCGAATAGCTTAGCGTCTGTTAAGAACTCACCACCAGCAGCGATACACGCTTCAACGATGTCGCCAGAAGCAACAGCTTCATCGACAACCAGTGCGATATCACGACGGTTTGCAGGGAACTTAGATACTGCGACGGCTTCTGGAAGCACGCGAGTGTTAATAGCTGCCCATTCGATTTCGAATACGATAGTACGGCCGTTAAGCCCAAACTTACGCTCTAGTTCTGGGTGAACAGTACCAATGATACCCACTTCTTTCTCAGTTTCGAGACCAGCGTCTACAACGATCGCCGCAGTTTGACCTGGATGAAGTGCTGGGTGCTTAGCGGCTTTAAAGCTGTATGCTTTTTCGTTCGCTGAGAGCTCAAGAACGGCTTCTAGGTCACCTTTAAGATCGAAGAAATCAACAGTGTTCGTTGCCATGTCCCAGTGCTCTTCGCCACGCGTACCAGAGATAACGCCCGCAAGCATCATTTCTTGGCGCATGCCGTTTTCAGCCGTTGCTTCAGGGATGAAACGTAGGCCTGATTCGAATAGACGAACGCGAGACTGTTGACGCTTCTGGTTGTGAACAACGGTGTTTAGAAGACCTTGGATTAGGCCAAGACGCATTGCTGACATATCCGCAGAGATTGGGAATGGCAGGATTAGCGGCTCAACACCAGGTACAACAAGCTTTTGCTGTTCTGGTTCTACGAAGCTGTATGTGATTGCTTCGTGGTAGCCACGGTCGACAAGAAGGTCACGAACGCGCTTAAGCGGTTGGTTAGCTTCTTTGTGGTCATTCATTTTAAGTGCCGCTTTAGGCGCTTGGTTTGGAATGTTATCGTAACCGTAGATACGACCTACTTCTTCAATTAGGTCTTGCTCGATTGCGATATCAAAACGCCAAGATGGAGACGTTGCCGTCCAACCTGCGTCTGTGCTTTCTGTATCTTCAACAACAGTAACTTCACAACCTAGGCGAGTAAGAATTTCCACTACGTCTGTAGATGGGATTTCGTGACCTAGTAGGCTGTCTAGCTTAGCGCGACGTAGAGCAACGACGTTTGCTTTAGGAAGATCAGCGTCAGATTCGCTGCCGTTTACTGGCGCAACTTCACCACCACAGATTTCAACGAGAAGCTGTGTTGCACGCTCCATAGCAGCTGCTTGAAGTGTTGAATCAACACCACGTTCGAAACGTAGAGAAGAATCTGTGTGAAGGCCGTAAGCACGTGCGCGACCACGGATGTGATCCGGTGCGAAGAATGCCGCTTCAAGAAGTACATCAGTTGTTTCAGTAGTCACACCTGAATCTTGACCGCCAAAGATACCAGCGATGGCTAGTGCTTTGTTTTGGTCAGCGATAACAAGCGTGTTGCTGTTTAGTTCAGCTTCGTTGCCATCTAGAAGTGTTAGCTTTTCGCCCTGCTCTGCTAGACGAACCACGATACCGCCTTCGATCTTAGCAAGATCAAATGCGTGCATTGGTTGGCCTTGCTCTAGCATCACGTAGTTTGTGATGTCTACCACTGGGTCGATTGAACGGATACCACAACGGCGCAGTTTTTCTTGCATCCAGATTGGCGATTCCGCTTTCACGTTTACGTTCTTAACCACACGGCCAAGGTAACGTGGACAAGCATCCGTTGCTTTGATTTCAACAGATACTGTGTCTTCAATGCTTGTTGCAACAACGTCAACGGTTGGCTCTGTCACGTCTGCGCGGTTTAGTACGCCAACTTCACGAGCAAGGCCACGGATGCTGAAGCAGTCTGCGCGGTTTGCTGTTAGGTCTACGTCGATGGTGACGTCGTTAAGCTCAAGAAGCTCACGTACGTCCAACCCTAGTGTTGTGCCTTCTGGCAGCTCAAGGATGCCGTCAGACTCTACGTCGATACCTAGCTCAGAGAAAGAACAAAGCATGCCGTGCGATGGAACGCCACGTAGTTTTGCTTTCTTGATTTTGAAATCACCAGGAAGTACTGCGCCAACGGTTGCTACTGCTACCGTTAGGCCAAGACGACAGTTAGATGCACCACATACGATGTCTAAAAGCTCTTCTTCGCCGATATCAATTTTTGTAACTTGTAGTTTGTCTGCGTCTGGGTGCTGACCGCACTCAACCACTTTACCGACTTTAACGCCGGTGAAAACACCTGCGACAGGTTCTACATCGTCAACTTCCAAACCAGCCATAGTGATTTGGTGAGCTAGCTCTTCGCTGTTAATTGCAGGTTTAACCCACTCGCGTAGCCAAGATTCACTGAATTTCATAGTTTTGACTGCCCCGGATTACTTGAATTGTTTAAGGAAACGAAGGTCGTTCTCGAAGAACGCACGAAGGTCATTTACGCCGTAACGAAGCATCGTTAGACGCTCTACACCCATACCGAATGCAAAACCAGAGTATTTCTCAGGGTCGATGCCAACAGAGCGAAGTACGTTAGGGTGAACCATGCCACAACCTAGAACTTCTAGCCATTTGCCATCTTTACGTTTCACGTCAACTTCAGCTGAAGGCTCTGTGAACGGGAAGAATGAAGGACGGAAACGCACTTCAACTTCTTCTTCAAAGAAGTTACAAAGGAAATCGTTAAGAATGCCTTTAAGTTGCGCGAAGTTTACGTTCTCATCAACTAACATACCTTCCACTTGGTGGAACATTGGCGTGTGAGTTTGATCGTAGTCGTTACGGTAAACACGACCCGGAGCAATAAAGCGGAAAGGCGGTTTGCCGTTTTCCATCGTACGGATTTGAACACCAGAAGTGTGCGTACGTAGCATTAGATCAGGGTTGAAGAAGAAAGTATCGTGATCAGTACGAGCTGGGTGATCGTCTGCGATGTTGAGTGCATCAAAGTTGTGGAATGCATCTTCAATCTCAGGGCCAGACTCAGTGCTAAAGCCAAGCTCACCAAAGAACTGTTCGATACGCTCAACAGTGCGAGTCACTGGATGAAGGCCACCATTCTCGATGCGACGGCCTGGAAGGCTCACATCAATCATTTCTGCCGCTAATTTCGCTTCTAGCTCTGCACGTTGTAGTGCATCTTTACGCGCAGCGATCGCTTGTTGAACCGCACCTTTCGCTTTGTTGATCTCTTGACCAGCAGTACGACGCTCTTCAGGTGGCAATTTACCTAGGCTTTGTAGCTGAAGAGTGAGTTCACCCTTCTTACCTAAATACTGAACTCGCACTTCATCGAGTGCGACTAACGAATCTGCTGTATCAATCGCAGTGGTTGCGTTAGCAATGATCTCTTCTAGCTGTTGCATCGTATCCTCATCTACCTATTGGTAGTGTGTCCATAACGGTGTTTTTTGATAGCTGTCTATAGTAATCAAACACGCCAGTAAAGCCAAATTGATTCGTGATTTGAGCAGGTTACCGAGCAAAAAAAGACCATTTTTAACCAATTAAGATCAAAACCACCCGCAACATGAGCAAAACTGAACGGTATGAAGCTCGCTCAACTCGCTTTCATTGCGCGAATAAACACAAAATTGGGGCATCGTGACAGCTTTTTATAGGTTGCTGGTGCCACTGTTTTCATTTTGATGTCTGGCGTGCCTTCCGAAAATGTATCCAATATAAATCCATGATCTTTTAATGCTGCAAAGAGACTCGTCAAAGAACGACGATAGAAACTTACCTCAACGGGTTCACCCGTCGTATCCCAAAATTCAGTAATTTTCTCTACCGCAAAATAGTTGCTATTTTGATTCGATGCGTCGAAGTCAATAATGGGATGATGTGTTGAAAAGACAAAGACTCCTCCTGTTTTCAGCACTCTGGCTACGTCGGCAAATAACGGTGCCAAATCAGGTAAGTAATGAATCATGAGTGGGCAAACCACCACGTCAAATTTGCCATCTGTTTCCTGCGGTAAACCTAACGATAAATCTTGCGCATAGACACGACCATTGCCGTTCAGTTTCGCTAAAGTAATTTGCACCATTTCGTCTGATGCATCGATGGCGGTCACATTTGCACCTTGTTTCTGAAAAATAGCCGCGTAAACGCCAGATCCGCACCCGAGATCGAGGACATGTTTATGGTTTAGATCCCCTAGCAACCCCAACGTTGTTGGTCTTTCATACAAAGCGTTATAAGCATTATTTTGAATCGCTTCATCGTATTTCTTTGCATGCTTTTTATACATTTCACCCATTTTTCTCTCGCTTTTTGTCTACATCACTTACCAATTAATAGCCATGACTTAAAAATAGATTAACGACATAATAAATAGCTTAACTAATTGATAAATAGCTTGTTGTATACTAAACATTATAACTCGTTGACGATAATATCCATACGTTCAGGAACGATACAAAACCATATGAATGATCTTAAAAACAAAGTCTTAGTGCTTTATGCGCATCCTTCTCAGCGACGCTCTGAAGTCAACATGCCAATGTACAGGGACGCGCTAAGCGTTGAGGGAGTGACTGTCGTCGATCTATACTCCGAATACCCTACTTATCATATCGATATCGACAAAGAGCAACAACGACTGCTTGAGCACGATATCATCATCTTCCAATTTCCTTTGTACTGGTATTCTACGCCATCAATCCTCAAAGAATGGCAAGATCTAGTGCTTGAATATGGCTTTGCTTATGGTCATGAGGGTACACAACTCGCCGGTAAACGGTTTTTCTGCTCCATCTCAGCAGGTGGAAAAGCAGAAGCCTATCAAACCGATGGTTATAACCACTTTACGATCAGGGAACTCCTTCAACCTTTGGAGCAAATGGCCAACCTAACCGGTCTTGTCTATCTCCCGCCTTTTGTTTTATTTGGTTCCCGGACGGCCAAAGAAGAGCATCGTATCACCAAACATAGACAACAATGGAAAGAACTCCTTGAGTTACTCGTCTCAGACCAATTTAACGTGGCGAAAGCCGCGCCTTTAGAAAAACTCAACCATTATTGGCCTCACGACACGGAGTCATCGTTATGACCGGATATTTTTTACAAGCGTTCATCTATCTGTTTGCCGCTGTCATCGCCGTTCCCATTGCAAAGCGCCTTGGTCTCGGTTCAGTTCTTGGTTATCTGATAGCAGGCGTTGTCATAGGGCCTATCATCGGGCTCGTTGGCGAAGAGACGACAACGATACAACACTTCGCTGAGTTTGGCGTTGTCATGATGCTATTTTTGGTCGGACTAGAACTTGAACCAAAAATGTTATGGGCGATGCGACATCGTTTAATGGGCCTTGGCGGATTACAAGTTGGCGGGTCCGCAGCCATTGTCATGGCGATCGCGCTCTTCGCTGAGTTTACTTGGACCGTATCATTGACCATCGGCTTGATTTTCGCACTCTCTTCAACGGCAATCGTATTGCAGACTTTCAATGAGAAAGGACTGACCAAGACAGAAGGCGGGAAAAACGCTTTTTCTGTATTGCTGTTCCAAGATATTGCTGTCATTCCAATGCTTGCTTTTATCCCTTTACTCGCCCTTCCCGAATTAATAGAACAAGCTCAATCCGTTGCGACTAACGTCGCGGAACACCACGATGATCTGAGCCTCGTCGCCGATCTTCCAGGCTGGGCTTATGGCATCGTCATTATAACGTCGATCGCCATTGTCGTCGTTGGAGGACACTACCTCAGTCGCCCACTATTTCGTTTTGTTGCCTCATCGGGCTTACGAGAAATTTTTACCGCAACAGCCTTAATGTTAGTGATTGGTATCGCAGCGTTAATGAGCTTAGTGGGTCTATCCCCTGCACTGGGCACATTCCTAGCCGGAGTCGTATTAGCAAACAGTGAATTTAGGCATGAGCTGGAATCGAATATTGACCCGTTTAAAGGACTGTTGCTAGGACTCTTCTTTATCACTGTTGGTGCAGGCATCAACTTTGGTATCTTGTTCGATGATTTCATTCTTATCATCACAATGACCATAGGCGTGATGGCAATCAAAGCGCTTGTTCTCTATGTTTTAGCCCTCATGTTCAAGATTCGTGGTAGTGACCGATGGTTGTTTACGTTAAGTCTTGCTCAAGCCGGCGAATTTGGTTTCGTTCTATTAAGCTTTTCAGTGCAAAACCATGTGTTACCGACTGATATTGCGCAAATTCTGTCGTTAGTGGTTGCGCTTTCGATGTTCCTTACTCCAGCCTTATTTATCTTATTTGACAAGGTCATATTGCCTAAGTTTGAAAAGACGATAAACGATAGAGAAGAAGATACTATCGACGAGCAAGGCTGCGTGGTGATTGCTGGGATTGGCCGTTTTGGTCAAATCATCAACCGCCTACTGGTTGCCAACAACGTGCAGACCGTCGTTCTTGATATTAGAGCGGATCAAGTGGATTTGATGCGACAAATTGAAACCAAATCATTTTTTGGAGATGCGACCAAACCTGACATGCTGTACACTGCTAAGCTTGAAGACGCTAAACTATTCGTGATTGCGATAGACAATTACGAAGCCAGTGTAGAGCTTGTAAAATATGTGAAACATACGTACCCTCACGTTAAAATATTGGCTCGTGCGTATGACCGGGGACACAGCTACCAGCTCAGACAAGCAGGGGCTGACTGTATTGAATCAGAAACCTATCACTCTGCACTAGAGCTAGGCTCAAAAGCGATGAGAAGTCTTGGTTTTCATCCTTTCTTTGTTGAGCAACAAAAAACCATATACAAAACGATTGAGAATAGGCAGTCAGATTCGCTATATGAAGGCTGGACCCAAGCAACCGACGAATCACGTTATGATAATAACTATCGCCAACTCTTTATGGAGCTCGAAGAACTCATCAAAGAGGCAATGAAAGTCGATAGGAACGATAAACATTCTCGAGAACGTGGTTGGACACCGCCCCCTAAGGGCTATGCTGACAATCTTGATAAGTCAGACCCATCCTAATCCAGTAAAAAGCGGGCATTGGTGCCCGTTTTTTATTCAACCAAAATAAAGATGATATCGTGGATACAGAAACCAAAAATCTCGCTCACCAGCTATTTAAAATGACGCTCCCTATGGTTTTAGGTGTGTTGTCATTAATGAGCTTTCAACTTGTCGATAGTGCCTTTATCGGTCAACTAGGCGTCTTACCTCTCGCTGCACAAGGCTTCACCCTGCCAATGCAAATGGTGATCATCGGTATTCAAGTTGGCTTAGGTATTGCGACAACCGCCATTATCTCTCGCGCACTAGGCTCGAATGATGAGCGCTATGCCAAACAACTTGGTGGGCTCATTCTATTATTTGGTAGCTTAGGGGTCAGCTTTATCGGCGTTATTATTTGGCTGTTACGTTATCCTATTTTGTCAATGCTGAGTGCCCCAGAGGCCGTGTACCCTGTCATCGACAGTTATTGGCCTTATTGGTTAGTCAGTTCGTGGGTGGGCGCAGTATTGTATTTTTACTACAGTGTCTGTCGTTCAAACGGTAACACTGTTTTGCCTGGTATGATGATGATGGTCACCAGCTTAATCAACCTTGCGTTGGACCCACTTTTTATTTTCACCTTCGATATGGGAATAAACGGCGCGGCTATCGCAACCATTGTTGCGTTTGGGATTGGCATTCTCGTCGTCGCGCCGAAAGTCACAGATAAAGGCTGGGCATCATTTGATTGGAGTGATCTTAATATAATCCACAGCCTTCGGTCTATTTGGAAAATAATGGCACCGGCGATGGTCAGTCAACTCTTGCCACCATTGTCTTCCATGCTCGCAACAAAACTACTCGCCACATTTGGTACCGCAGCGGTTGCTGCATGGGCGGTGGGGTCACGATATGAATTCTTTGCTATCGTCACCGTCCTAGCGTTAACCATGTCGATGCCTCCAATGATTGGAAAGCTATTAGGCGGAAAGAACATCCATGATATTAAGAAGCTAGTAAAGATCGCCGTGTTGTACATTTTAGGCTTTCAATTTATCGTAGCCATTATCACATTCATCTTTGCAAAACCGCTCGCCTCGTTAATGACGAGTGAAGATCAGGTGTATCAGGTTCTCCATTACCATCTGCTTCTCGTGCCAATTAGTTTAGGGCCTTTAGGGGTTTGCATGTTGATGGTTTCAATATCTAATGCACTTGGTAAAGCCAAAACCGCTCTCACTATTTCGACCCTTCGGTTATTTGCTTTCTTCTTGCCCTGTTTGTGGGTTGGATCTCAGCTTGGGGGCATTGAAGGATTATTCTATGGTGCACTTACTGGTAATATTCTGGCAGGATTGAGCGCTTGGTTAATGTATAACTTTTCGATGAAACAGTTAGAACGCTCATTGCTCGAGCACCACAGCTAAGGCACACTATCTAATAGGACGCAGAGGAGGAGCATGCATGAACATCAAACGATTAATGGCGGGTATTGCACTACTATCCGCGCTGCTGAGCACAGGCACTTTTGCATCAGAAAGAGCGGCTCTTGGTTGGCAAAAGATACAACAAGGTGCCATGGTTATTGATGTTAGAACCCCACAAGAGTTTGCCGATGGACACTTAGATAACGCCATTAATTTTCCTCTGTCGACACTAGAACAGCATGCTTCAGACCTCGACAAAGCAACCCCTATCGTTTTGTATTGCCGCAGTGGTAACCGTTCTGGTCAAGCCTACCAATATTTAACATCGCTAGGATTCACTCAATTGCACAATGCGGGTGGGTTACAAGAGATACAAATCGAAATCGCTTAATAAATTGGTCCATTCGTCGTGAGCGTTCGAGATAGATAAACGCGCTTCTTGCCGTTCGTCTATCTCACCACCCCCGCACAACTCGGCCCTCGATCTTATATTCTCTAGCAAAACATCATTACTATGATCACTTAACATCGATATACATTTACTATTCAGCAAGTTAACATTGAATTATCTATTTATATGTTTAGTATTAAAGCCATATAGACAACCCCATGCATTAGAGAGAAGAATTGGAATTGAGCACCAAGTTATGTCGTTCTTTAGAGGTTCTGATGCTTATCTTCATCAGTTCTTGGGGGATACTCCATGCTTCTCTAACGCACGCTGAGGATCACGCTAAAACGTATTATGTGTCTGCATATGAACATGATTTTTTAGCGCGGTTTATCTTTTCGACGATCGAGCAGCAAACAGATATAACCTTTACGTATGTCGATTATCCTACCTTTAGTGATCGCCTTGACGCTGTAGAAAATACCGACTTAGACTTTGTCGCCAATATTACTTTTACGAAAAGTCGTGCCCAACGTTTTTCTTATTCTTCACCAATGAATATTGAACCGACTTATGTTTTTAGTCTCGATGGTAAACCCTTTGATGAGTTGAACACTATCGGTAACACTATGGGTACCGCCTTCACCGACATCATTCAGAGATATTATCCAGATAAACGTGTTTTAGATTTTAACGACAATGATGTTGCTTACGAGGTACTGAGCAACGGAGACATCGACGGCTACATTGGTACTTTCCTTCAGTTAGAAGGTTTTCTCAATGCAGGGTTTAAGTCCCAAATGATCAATGACAAAGTCACTATCCCACCCGTTTCAATCATTACCAATAAACCTGAAAATATCGATTTGCTTGAGATCTTCAGCCAAATAATTTCGCAAGAAGACGTCCAAAAGCAAATGAGGAAATACGTAGATGACTACATTAGCCGCGTCGCCATCGAGCAGCTACAAAGAAAAATAGAAGTGTCGAATTTGGATTTGAACAAGCCTATCTCCATATACCTGAATCCACGACAGCCTTATGTTTTCTCTCATAAAAATGGTAACCCTGGCGGTATTTCTGTCGATTTTGCTAAGGCAGTTTGTGAATTGAATGCTCTTGATTGCGCTTTTGTTTATGACCCCACCGAACCTTGGTCCGAGAGCATTGATAAGATAAAGAAAGGCGAACGCGATGTTACGACCCCTATTGCACCATCAAAAAATCGCCAAGCATTCGCCTATTTTAGCAGGCCTTACGTCGCAATCGACGGTGTGATCGCCAAACGTATAGGATTTAAAGAAGAAGTTCACAGGCATATTTCCGAGCTATTTGCCGAAAAAATTGGCGTCGTGACTGGTGACATATTTGCTAAAGTCACTCAACGTTTACTTCCAAATAAGGCGCTGACTTTTTATCCCAATACAAAAAGCATGTTAGCCGGATTGACCAACAAAGAGATTAATTACGCGGTAACCAATCGCGTGACGTTAAATAAGCTTTTATATGACGAGCAAATCTCGAATGTCATCGAAGATAAGTATTTTCATCCTTTCCACCGTTCTGAACTCAGTTTCGGTTTTCCCAAAACCGAACGCGGAGAGGCCCTCTCTCGTCTTTTCAATCGAACGCTGGACTTTATTGATGCGGACACCATCAATAAACGTTATCTGCCACCAGCAAATTGGCGGGAATTACACGAAAAAGAACAAGAAACACAACGCTTAGACATTATTAATACACTCCTAGCATTATTGGTCATGGTTAGCCTCTTTTTCTGGTTCCTCACTTACCATAGAGCGAATCAGGATGCGCTGACTAAGTTGAAAAACCGCCACGCCTTGAATCGAATTCGCAAGCAAACGCTGGGGAAAGGCAATTATCTTATTTACATCGATCTCAACAAATTTAAACACATTAACGACACCTACGGCCATAATGTCGGCGACCAAGTTTTACGCTGCTATACAAAGCGACTTAACGAAACATTTAAAGGCAATATTTACCGCATCGGGGGCGATGAGTTTGTCGTAATCAGTGACTTATCCGGCAAGCGTATTGAGCAAACCCTGCCTAAGTTAGAGTCATTTGAATTTTCGCTACGTGGCAAAAATATTAATCTGACACTATCGGCCTCTGTTGGCGTATTTTTGCCAGACACCAGCAACTTAAGTATTAAGCAGTTGCTTATTTATACCGATTTTGCGATGTATGAAGCAAAGAATGACGATATAAAACAAAGTGTTCTGGTTGACAAACAAAAACTACGTGAGCTTATTGAGCTCCACGATCCTACGCTTAAGGCCCACCGGTCAGGGCAAACCGACATGACAAGACGCCCTATGCAATAACATTGATTGATCGCACAACTGCTATCGAATTGTTGTGCGATCATCCGGCTTACAATAAAGAGTCCAATAATGTTACGACAGCTTCGACTCATCATTGGGCTCTGCCCTTCCTCATCCAGGCTTTGTTGCGGTACATTAAAAATGGCACTTATTCCCTTGTTAAAACAACCACGAATCCACTGACGTTGAATGATCACTGCTGAGCCTGCGTTTGGGCTTGCACACCATCAATTTCAACCGAAACAAGGTAACAAGATGAACAATAAACATTGGTCTACATTCCAGTTATTGCACGAAGTCGTTCAAAATAAAAATATATCGATCAAAGGTAAATACAGCTATTACAGCGACTGTTGGGATAATGGATTCGAAGAATCTGCCATACGCTACCTACACGGCGACAAAGTAAGCCGCGAGTGGGATCCACGGTGGCCAATTGATCGGCTACATATTGGTGATTACGTATGCATCGCCGCAGAGACCATTATTTTAATGGGTGGAAACCATAACCATCGAGCAGATTGGTTTTGCCTCTATCCATTCATGCAAGATATTGAGCAATCCTACCAAGGCAAAGGTGACACACACATTAAGGACGGGGCATGGCTGGGGATGCGCTGTATGATTATGCCCGGCGTCACCATTGGCGAGGGTGCAATTGTCGCCGCAAACAGTGTGGTTACCAAAGATGTTGCTCCCTATAGCGTCGTTGCCGGCTCCCCTGCCGCTTTAGTGAAAACTCGCTTTGATGCTGAAACCATCACCGAACTGCTTTCATTTAACATTTATGATTGGTCAACCGACAAGTTTAATGCGTTGAGGCAGTATTTAAGCAGTTCAGACTTCATTGCGTTGAAAAATGCTATCATCGCCTATGATTTAAATGAGTCAAAAGCTCGATGAAACAAGAGCTACGTAAATCAAACGCTACGTGAACCGAGAGTCAAATAGAACATGAGCACCGTCGATATTCAAAAAACCATCGCCAGTTTCACCTCCATAGAGCAGGCACTGACCTATTTTGACATCGGTTTTGATAGCCGATTCATCGATGAAAATCGAACGCAATTAGTCAAACGTTTCAACGGATACTTGCTACTGGAAAAGCCTGATGATTGGTTTTCTGCAAGGCGAGCATTAAAAAATGCCTACTGTAAAGTCCAACGCAGTCTTTTGGATCGGCATACTCGATCAGCCTGTCGTGGTTGTACCTCCTGTCAACGTCGCTAATCAATATAAAGCCCCAATGATCATTCAATCATTGGGGCTTAGTTAAAATCTGCGTCGTTACAGCGTATCAATCTTGATCGTTCAAATACGCACGTAATGACATGTTGGTCCATTCACGCATTTTTGCAAGATACTGCGCTTGTGAATCTAAGATTTCTTTGGCAAGTTTGTCATTACTTGCTTGTTCCTGTAACAAGGTATTATTTGCCTGTTTCAACTCTTCAATGACTTCTGGCGGGAAGCTACGTACCTTGATATTTGGATAATCCGTACTCATCTTCGACCAACTTTGGGCGTTCTCATGCAATGCTTGTGTATACATGTCAAATGCAGCAACACGAAACGATGTTTCCAAAATAACTTTCAAGTCGTCAGGCAGGTCAGCCCAAACCTTCTTATTCACCATAAATTGGGTTTCTGAGCCCGGCTCATGCCATGCAGTGTAGTAATAAGGCGCGATTTTTTGAAATCCCATGCGTAAATCGAAGGCTGGACCAACCCACTCAAGCGCATCAATCGTGCCACGTTCAAGTGACG
This sequence comes from Vibrio sp. 10N.261.51.F12, assembly GCF_041471725.1. Taxonomy (NCBI): domain Bacteria; kingdom Pseudomonadati; phylum Pseudomonadota; class Gammaproteobacteria; order Vibrionales; family Vibrionaceae; genus Vibrio; species Vibrio sp. 10N.261.51.F12. Next base: position 28,676 of record NZ_JBFROV010000014.1, read on the forward strand.
TATACAGCTCACCAGGCGCAATGTTTGTAGGTTTAGCCCCTACCTTTGCCAACACTTCCCCAGCGAAACCAGGGATACGCATTTTTAGTCCCTGCAAATCTTCAATTGAGTTGATCTCTTTCTTAAACCACCCGCCCATTTGAATATCTGAGTTACCCCCTGGAAAAGACAGCATATTGTGAGGTGCGTATACCTTTTGCATTAACTCAACACCTCCACCATGATAGAACCACGAATACTGTTCCATTGTCGTCATACCAAAGGGCATAGAAGAAAAATACAGGGTGTTCGGTACCTTCCCTTTCCAGTAATATGAGCTCGAGTGCCCTAAATCATATTGCCCTGTCTTCACCATATCAAACACACCAAGTGGTGCTTTATGCTTGTTGGCTGAATCTATACGAATAATGAGACGACCATTCGACATCTCCTTGGCGAGCTTAGCCATATTTTTACTCGCATCACCTAAAATCGGCGTATTTGGGCCCCAAGTCTCCGCTAGCTTAAGACGATATACCTTTTCTTCTGCCTGCACCGCTGAAATGCCGAGCGCGGAACAACTAACAATAAGAAGCCAACTCACTTGGCGAATGGTTTTTTTGAATTCCATTTCTTAGATTCCTTTCTGTTTTATTGGGTTATGTTTACGGTATTGGATTCACTATGACACCATGCGGGCTTGAAACTGCTATGTCAAAACGTTCGACCAACACCCAAACCGAGCCATTATCTCTATAGAAACCCAAGAACAAACTATTTCACTAAATAATAGTCAATAACACACACTTCTCACCTGATTAAAGCGTATTTATGGCGAGCATGACGTTTATTAAATTGATAGATCTATCACGCTATTCGAAAAGCGAAGAGTTCCTATTTTTACGACGTGAGGTGAATGCGTAATAATCACCTCACCATTTAAGATAAGCCGAGCATACAAACACAATGGAAAGAATTCGCCGAAATTATATTGAACGCCTCTTCGCCGCTAAAAAGTTCAAATTCGAAGGAAAAATTATCTACACGTTCCGCTGGCAATAATGATGACAACTATGCTTGTTGCAACACGTTACAAGCGCGGATACCTAATCCTTACACCCCAAAATAAATAATAACAATGTCTTTGGCTAGACATCGCCCATAGGGATTGGGCACTCCTTTCTTTCAGCTTATATGCATTATTTTATTGAATTTCCATTTCATTCACGCCATCGACTTACTTTATATAGTTTTTACTCATTAACTCTGTTAAAAATAATAAACTGATTCCTTAATCAATTGAGCACTATGAGCTGGTCAACGTTAACTATTTTTATTCCCACTTTTTTCTTTGTCTCTATTACTCCAGGTATGTGCATGACATTGGCGCTGACAATGGGAATGAGTATTGGCTATCGACGCACATTATGGATGATGATAGGCGAGCTTATTGGTGTTGCCGTCGTCGCACTTGCTGCCGTTCTCGGTGTGGCGGCAATTATGCTGCGCTATCCCGAATTGTTCGTCATATTTAAAACGATAGGCGCAAGTTACCTCTTCTATCTGGGCGTACAAATGTGGCGCTCAAAAGGCAAGCTGGCGATTTCGGCAGATTCGGATGACACCGTCCAACATAAAGATTGGGATCTCGTTGTCCAAGGATTTGTAACAGCGATTGCCAATCCGAAAGGTTGGGCTTTTATGATTTCGTTGCTACCGCCATTTATCGACCAATCTCAACCAATGACACTGCAAGTATCAATGATGCTGGGAATTATTTTACTCAGTGAATTTATTTGTATGACTATTTATGCCACGGGTGGAAAGGGATTAAAGCGTTCCTTAGGTCAATCTAAAAACGTCAAGGCAATGAACCGTTTTGCCGGGACCTTGATGTGTGCGGTTGGAATATGGTTATTTGTCGGTTAAATACGGCATTTTGGCTCATCTATGTTACTTATTCATAATTCTTCACAATCCACTCACACCAATGAAGGAAACTTTCACTTTTGTAACTACATTCTATTTGTATTACAAAAGTGAATGTCACTACCGCATATTAATAACATGCGCACACCAATAAAAACCCCACCCATTAACAACCCATTTACTTACCATTGCCTTTTCCGATATGTCACGCAGGCAAATGCATAAAAGTACACTATTTGCTCAAGACGCCTACCCCTTTAGGGTAGTTTGAAAGTGTAATTGATTTACATCATATATTAATTTTCTTTCACATTTAACAATGCGCGTAGAATTGAAGAATAACCCTTAGGTATTAATATGAGCAAGATGAAGCTTGTCGTGATCGGTAACGGCATGGTGGGACATCGGTATCTAGAAGACTTAGTCGACAAGACCGATGCTGCCAACTTTGACATTACCGTTTTTTGCGAAGAACCGCGCGTCGCCTATGACCGTGTCCACCTCTCCTCTTATTTCTCTCACCATACTGCAGACGAACTTTCTTTAGTCAAAGAAGGCTTCTATGAAAAACACGGTATTAATGTTCTTATCGGCGAACGCGCGATCAACATAAACCGCGAAAACAAAATCGTCTACTCAAGTACTGGTCGTGAAATCAAGTACGACAAGCTTATCCTTGCAACCGGTTCTTTCCCGTTTGTTCCCCCTATTAAAGGCAACGAGAGCAAAGATTGTTTCGTGTACCGAACCATCGAAGACCTCAAGTCTATCGAAGCCACCGCGAAGAAAAGTAAAAGTGGTGTGGTCATCGGCGGTGGTCTGCTTGGCCTAGAAGCTGCCGGCGCGCTTAAAGCACTTGGTGTTACCACACACGTTATTGAATTCGCACCCGTATTAATGGCTGAACAGCTTGATCTACAAGGTGGCATGCAACTTCGTAACAAGATTGAACGCATGGGCGTTCAGGTACATACCAGCAAAAACACCCAAGAAATCAAACCGGAAGGCAAAACCGCACGTAACACTATGGTGTTTGCGGACGGTACTGACCTTGAAGTGGATTTCATTGTGTTCTCTGCAGGTATCCGTCCACAAGACAAACTGGCTCGTCAAATGGGTCTCGGTATTGCGCCACGCGGCGGCATAGAAATTAATAACAACTGCCAAACCACTGATGCTGATGTATACGCAATTGGTGAATGTGCCTCTTGGAACCGTACTTTCTACGGTTTGGTTGCACCTGGCTACAAAATGGCAACAGTGGCCGTTGATCACCTTGTTGGCAATGACAGCCAATTTGAAGGTGCTGACATGAGCGCGAAGTTAAAGCTTCTTGGCGTAAAAGTTGGTTCAATTGGCGATGCAAACGGTCGTACTCCTGGCTGTAAGAGCTACGTTTACCAAAACGAAGAGCAAGAAGTGTATAAGCGCATCATTGTTTCTGAAGATGGTAAGCAATTGCTTGGCGCGGTCATGGTAGGTGATACCTCTGACTACGGTGACTTGTTGCAACTAAAGCTCAACAATATAGAGCTTCCAGAACACCCAGATATGCTTATCCTCCCAGCTCACGCTGGTGCGGAAAAGCCCTCTCTTGGTGCCGATTCACTGCCTGAAACTGCCGTTATTTGTTCTTGTTTCGACGTAACAAAGGGCAAGATTGCTCAAGCTGTTGCGGATGGTCATCACACGATTGGCGATATTAAAGCCGTAACTGGCGCAGGTACGGGTTGTGGCGGTTGTATCCCACTCGTGACCTCGGTCCTTAACGCTGAGCTTGCGAAATCCGGTATTGAAGTTAAAAACGACGTTTGTGAGCATTTTGCTTATTCTCGTCAAGAGCTGTTCCATCTTATCCGCATCGAAGAAATCAAAACATTCGATGAGCTGCTAGAGAAGCACGGAAAAGGTTACGGTTGCGAAGTGTGTAAACCATTAGCGGGCTCTATCTTAGCGTCATGCTGGGGTGAGCACATCCTTAAGCCTGAACTGGTTAAGCTTCACGATACCAACGATAACTTTTTAGGTAACATCCAAAAAGATGGTACGTACTCAGTGATTCCTCGTATGGCGGGTGGTGAAGTCACACCTGAAGCATTAAAAGTGCTTGCTGAAGTGGCAGCAGAATACAACCTATATACCAAAGTAACCGGTGCACAGCGTATCGGCTTATTTGGCGCACAAAAAGACGACCTTCCAACAATTTGGAAGAAGTTAATTGCTGCTGGTTATGAAACCGGTCAAGCGTATGCAAAAGCGCTACGTATGGCAAAAACGTGTGTCGGCTCAACATGGTGTCGCTATGGCGTGCAAGACTCTGTCGGTCTTGGTTCTCGTATCGAGAATCGCTACAAAGGCATTCGCACTCCACACAAAATGAAGTTTGGTGTCTCTGGCTGTACTCGTGAGTGTGCCGAGGCGCAAGGTAAAGACCTTGGCATCATCGCAACGGATGCCGGTTGGAACATGTATGTATGTGGTAACGGCGGCATGAAGCCTCGTCACGCAGACCTTCTTGCTTCTGATTTAGATGAAGCGACACTACTTCAATACATCGACCGTTTCATGATGTTCTACATCCGTACGGCTGCACCGCTGCAACGTACGTCGGTGTGGATGGACAACATGGAAGGCGGCGTTGACTACCTTCGCGAAGTCATTGTCGATAACAAACTTGGTATTAACGAACAGCTTGAGACTGACGTTGCCAAGCTAATCGGTAACTTTAGCTGTGAATGGACGAATGCAGTGAACGATGAAGCGCAACATCAGCGTTTTGCTCACTTCATTAATAGTGATTTGCGTGATGACAATGTCGTGTTCGTTCAAGAACGCGAACAACACCGTCCAGCTACTTACACAGAGAAGCACCCTGACGCTAAGGGCGACATCCTACACGTAGAGCTGGAGAAATAATCATGGCATTTCAAAAAGTATGCGATATCCAAGACATCATTCCTGGTACTGGCGTTTGTGCACTCATTGATGGACAACAAGTGGCGATCTTCCGTCCTAGAAACAACGACGAAGTTTTTGCCATAAATAACATGGACCCGTTTGCTCGCTCAAACGTCCTTTCTCGCGGCCTAACCTGTGAACACCAAGGTGAACTTTGGGTCGCAAGTCCGTTGAAAAAGCAACGCTTCAACCTCGCCACTGGTCTGTGTTTAGAAGATGAGCGTTTTAGCGTGAAAGCGTATAAGACTCGTGTGACGAAAGGCACCGTCGAAATCTCGGCTTAGCCTTCGGTACGGAACGACATAGTCTTCGAGACTGAATAGCCTATAGGGGTTATTCATTCTAGTTATTGAAAGTCATGACTAGAACTAGCCCCTATCACTATTCAATCTTAACTTTTAACTTAAACTTTTATAGGGACAATTTTATGTCTGGTGATTTTAAACCTGCACAATTCGTACAAACCATGATCGATGTTGGCGAAGCGAAAGTAAAAACAAGCACTCGTGATTTACTATTACGCGGCACGATGGCAGGAATTATTTTGTCTATCGCGGTTGTCGTAGCGATCACAACGATTGTGCAAACTGGTATTGGTATCGTCGGCGCACTTGTGTTCCCAGTGGGTTTCGTCATTTTAAGTGTGATGGGTTACGACCTCGTGACGGGTGTTTTTGGTCTTGCTCCACTCGCCAAGTTTGCTAATCGTCCTGGTGTGACTTGGAACCGTATCTTCCGATGCTGGGGACTGGTTGGCTTAGGTAACCTGATTGGTTCTCTTATCGTCGCTTATCTTGTTGCTATCTCTTTAACAGGTAACTTCTCTCTAGAACTCAATGCCGTCGCGCAAAAATTTGTTGCGGTTTCTACGGCTCGCAGCCTTGGTTTCGAGAACATGGGAATGGACGGTTGGATTACGTGTTTTGTGCGCGGTATTTTCTGTAACTTGATGGTCTGTCTTGGCGTCATTGGTAACATGACAGCTCGCACTGTATCTGGTCGTGTGGCGATGATGTGGTTCCCAATCTTCATCTTCTTTGCACTTGTTTTTGAACACACTGTCGTTAACATGTTCCTATTCCCACTAGGTATGATTCTAGGGGCTGATTTTGGCATCGCAACGTGGTTGAACTTCAACTTAATCCCAACCATCCTTGGTAATATCGTTGGTGGCTTGGTGATGACTTGCATTCCTCTGTACCTGACGCACGCAAAAACAGCGCCGTCTCTAGACGCAGAAAGCAACGTGTCTATCAACGCTGAACCAGCAATGGGTAACAAGTAATACTTTGGCTTGGTCTCACGTTAAC
>NZ_JBFROV010000014.1:35598-180572 GCF_041471725.1 Vibrio sp. 10N.261.51.F12
CACGTTAACGTGAGACCAAGCCTCGCTATTTGGCGATAAAAAGTAACCACTCCTCATTCGGTTTGAGTGTTACTTTTTATAATCAAATTTCAATGGGTATACATTGCTATGACCACTAATAATACCACCACAAACCGCGGCTTTGTTTCTCTTGTCGGCGCAGGTCCTGGCGACCCAGACTTACTTACCGTTAAAGGTTATCGCGTCATCCAGTCCGCAGATGTGGTCGTTTATGATCGTTTGGTCTCCGATGAAATTCTTGCACTCGCCAAAGTCGATGCGGAAATGATTTATGTCGGCAAAAAATTAGATTTTCACTGCGTACCTCAAGACCAAATAAACCAAATTCTCGTCAAAAAAGCGCAAGAAGGCCACAACGTTGTTCGCTTAAAAGGTGGCGACTCGTTTATCTTTGGTCGTGGCGGTGAAGAGCTAGAAACGCTGGCCGAAAACAATGTTCGATTTGAAGTTGTCCCTGGCATTACCGCCGCAGCCGGCGCTACGGCTTACGCAGGTATTCCGCTAACCCATCGAGACCATGCACAGAGCGTTCAGTTTATTACTGGGCATGTACAAAAAGATGGCAGAGAAATTAATTGGCAAGCCTTGGCACAATCCAATAACACGCTTGTTTTCTACATGGGTTTAAAGCAAAGCGCTCATATCACCACACAATTACTCGAACAAGGCCTCAACGCGGACACACCGTGCGCGATCATCGAGAATGGCACTCGCAAAGAGCAACGCGTATTTCAGGGATCACTGAACACACTGCCTGAATTAGCCAGCCAAGCAAAAAGCCCTGCACTCATTGTTGTTGGGAGCGTGACCCAATTGCATAACAAGCTAAAGTGGTTTTAATCGCCACTCTTTCGTTTGAGAATCGTTTCCACTTAAAAGCCAGCCTTGAGCGCTGGCTTTCGTCCTTATGGCGTTTTGGTCGCCGAGTCTTCTACCGGTATATAAACATCGGATCGTCGATTTTGAGATCGTCCATCTTTGGTTTTATTCGATGCGATTGGTTCAGACTCTCCAAATGACTTTAACGTGGTATTTTGTTTTTCAATACCATATTTATGAAGCTCATTTGCGGTACTTTGTGCTCGATTAAGCCCTAGAGCTTGATTATAGGCATCAGAGCCAGCCCAGTCCGTGTGCCCTTCCACGGTAACCTGATAGTTATTCTGAGCCAATTGCCTTGCTACACCAGAAAGGACATCTCTTGCTAACGGTGTTAGGTTGTATTTGTCAAAAGCAAAATGCACTCTGGCCACCAAATACCCCTTGTCTGTTGCCTCCCCAAACGACGCGATACCTAAGTTAGATATATAGGTTAGGCAATCACTCTTATCTGTAAGCAAGGATGAGCGCTTTAGTAGCTGCATTTTTAACTCGTCATCATTACTGGTTTCAGTCACTTGTAAAAAACCGTCTCGGTGGCTAGCTATGCCATTAATTTCGCCGATAGTAATTTTATGCGAATATTCATAAGCCTTGGTACCACAATACTCATTAATAAAGGTACTTGGATCTTCGGCTACAACAACAGAAGATGCGAATACGCTGGTTGCAATCAATGCATTTATTTTTGACATTCCTAATCACCCATACAGTCTCGTCACACCGGTACCACGAGATCCTTTTTGAATAAGTTCTTCAATTACTTCAATAAAGTCTTCTGTATCTGTGACGTCAATAATGTCTTCGTCAACATCAATAACACAGTCCTGAAAACCACTTTGATCAGAGGCTTGAAAATCAATACCGATCACCGCGATGTACAAACCCGGTATTTCTTCTCTGGCCTTATCACACATTCCTTCATCGACTAACGCACCAAGAATGCCATTATTTGGACTTTCTACACCATCACTAAGCACAATAACCATCTTGATTTTTTCATCATAGGTCGCCAACTCATCCACATCTTCGGTGTCTGGCTTACCTTCAGCTAGATGTTGAAAGCCCCTTAACATTCCTTGAAAGGCTGCCGTACTGCCGTTGGCGTTCATATCATCAACTTGGTCTATGTCATCTCGATTATTCGTGAGCGCAATGTTGTAAAATTGTCCCGCGTCCGAGTCACCATATCCACGATACAGTTCATTATCATCGACCCGATATTTTGTTTTCATGTCAGGGAAAGTATTCTCGAACATTTCTTCAACGGTTAAAGAAAAATCTACATAGTCGTAAACCTCAACGCGATAAGAGTCATCGTCATCATCTGAGTCAATGTCGAAAATACTGACCAGTCTCTGTGCTTGTTTTCTCTCCCAAAGTTTTTGACTGGGACAATCATCTTGGTCCTCAGCACAGTCATAAACCTCACCAGACGTGTGTTTTCGCCATTTATTCCAGCTGACTTGTTCATAGGTTCGTTCGGAATCGGATGCATCCACATCATCACGGTACCGTAATTGACTAACGGTAAACTCTCTTGCACTTAAATCAGCGGTCGCCTCTCTTGTTTCTCGTGTCCTGATGTTAAACGGTACAATCGCTATTCGGTTGTCTAACTTACTTGTAAGACCACTTTGATCATCATCGTCACACACATCATCGCCACTCACAGCATCAGTCGACACATTCGAACACAAAAGCTTGTCTGCTATCGCCTTAACCGCGACTTTTAGATCCGCTATTTTGCAACTAGAACTGCTGCACGAATCGTTACTTCCCCATTGCCAACTCATCGACCCAGAAAAATCCGACACAAATACAATATCTATATTTTTATCGCCCAATATGATGGGATATTTTTTAGCTACCCCAACCCCGTTTAAGTTTTCACTGGTATCAAACGAAGGGATAATATTGCTCGCAAACCATGAGTGATGCGTTGTCGTTGCATTAACCGAGTACTCAATATACTCATCTTGAGTATCGGTTTGTTGTTGATGAACCCAGTCAACCGTTACGTTGGAGACTTGGATGTTTCTCACATAGTCATGGATATACGCGTCAGAAATCCTTTGCTCATCAGCACCATACGAATCTCTCTTGTCTTCAATGGTTTCCGCTATGGACGCGGCTTTCGCGGCATCTCTTAACCGGTTCGTTTCTTGAATGTAACGCGTGCCCTCTACCGCCCAAAAGGTCAATCCCAATACCGGTACAAGAGTAAATGCCATCCAAACTGCCGCCATACCTCGTTGGCGCGACATTGGTGCGTATGGTCTGGTATCCAGCGTTAACGATTTTTCATTCAGGGTTAACGTCTTTTTCTTCAGTGTATTTAGGTACTTCATGTTACCTCCCCGCCACGACTGAACTTGATGTGATCGTGAAAGTAGGTGTCCCAGAGTCTCCCCAAAAATTTGCAAACCAAGAATCCTTTTGGTCACACAAACTCACTTGATACAGTGAGTAAATTGTTCCGTCTTCTACTGGAGCTAGCGCCCCTTTTTCTGAAATACCCACCGCCTGGCAACCCAAGGCTTCAAACGGGGCACTTGTAAACACATCCACTGTCGATTTGTTATGCAGTGCTTCAATCTTGATAGCAAGGTTGGTCTCATCTTTGTCGAGCATGCGATAAGCCAACTGTCGCATGTCCGTTTGATCTGAGTCACTCAGAGAAGAAACGCCACCATAAAATCGAGTGCGTTCTTTTAGTATGTTGACGAGAGCAAAGCTGGTTCTATCCAACTGCGCTCTCACCAATAATTTATGGCTGATGTCTGTCATGAATAAATAGATACCAGCAAATATGAACAACACGATCATCAGCTCAATGGCAAAAGCACCTTGTTGGGATTGTATGGAATGCTTCATAGCTGCTCCCCCCAACCTTCATGCTCAAGATTAAGCACTGTCGTTCTTGAAATAGTTTGTGGCTCGTTACCGAACAGATTTACGATCGGCGTATATTCATAAGATAGGGTCAACTCAGCAAGCGTGTACTGCCCGGTAAAACTGGGATCATCTTCCGACAACCCAGTATTATTGACGAATTCTGAATACGAATTGAAGTACTTACCCGTTAACGTGAAGTTTTCATGTGGCGTCATAAACGACCACAAATGCCCATCGTCAGTCACTAAGTCATCAATTCGACTTTTATAATTATCATGGGTGCTATCCCCTGCATAAAATTGAGTATTACGTACAGTTTCTCTCAGTGCGTATTCCACTAAGTTATTGACATAAATATGATAACTGGCTTCGAAGATCATCAGCGTCGTCAAAATCAATGCCATGGCACCAATTGAAAACTCGACTGTTGTCACCCCTTTTTGACGTAATTTATGAGCACCCATAACAACTAACCATCAATGTTGTAGAGTTGTCTCGAGATTAATGACACTTGTGTTTCTGTATAATCTCCACTTAACAACTCTCTAGCTTGTCCAAATTGGCCAAGTTTGAAAAAAGCGATTGCCAAATTCGCCTTGACCACCTCATTGCTTGGATTCTCTTTGAAAACGGGTGCCAAAAGCTCAGTCACTCTTGCATATTTGCCTTGCGCCAAATACACAACCGCTAGATTGTTTTTGACGGCTACATCATTATGTCCTTTTAATCTTGCTTGATTAAATTCCTTTTCTGCTCGTTCAAAGTTATCCAATTTACTGTAAGAAATTCCCGATAAAACATGAATTTCACTGGTTTTATTACCGAGATCAACCGAGCGTAAATAACGTTCGATCGCCTGTTTATCTTCGCCTCGTTTATCATGAATCTGCCCGCGAAGTTGATACAACTGCCAATTGCTGACTCCTTTATCTAACAAGTGGTCAGCATAAAAACGAGCGGATTCAATATCGCCTTTTCCATAATAAACTTTGGCCAGTTCTTGCGTGACTTTCAGGTCTTCAGGGCTTTGTTGTAGGTGCCCTTTATAATGCTGAATCAAACCTTCGTGGTTATCGACTCTTTCCATGCTTGCGACCATCTCCTGATCCGTCGGTGCATTACTCGACGCACAACCGAGAAGCCATGTCGTAGTCAGAATTAACAAAATCCATTTAATATTCATGATCATTTTCCTACATTGAAGTCCACCTGCATCACGCCAGGTGCAAGAATCAAAATGACGATGGGAAACATAATGAGCAAGATGAGCGGAACACTCATTTTTGCCGCTAACTTCCCAACCTTTTCCTCAACCTTTAATAACTGAATTCTCCGCATGTCTTCTGCTAAATCACTTAATATATTGGCAACCGAGGTACCGTAATGTAGGTTTTGTACAATCGTTAAAACAAAACTCTGTACCTCTGGCGCGGGTAATCTAACGTTTAAATCATTTAGCGCTTTCTCTATACCGTGAATTTTGCTTGCGTCTGACGTTTTCTTGATTTGATAACTTAAGTCTTTATCGAATGCCTTTAATTCCCCGTGCAAGTAGCTAAAAGCCGCTTCTATCGTCATACCGGTTTGTACACACACCGACATCATGTCCAACAAATAGGGCAAACTACGGGATATCTTTCTCACCATGTAACGCTTTCGCATCTCCAGTAACAGATCGGGGACCACAATAATGCTCACTAGAGCGATCATCAAAGCGACTAACTGGTTGATGACTGGCAGACCACTGAAGAAGATGAGGATCGCTACCAAGGTTGCAACGATGACCTTCGCTGGTAGATAATATTTCGCGAGATTTTTGTTGTAATACCCCGCATCCAGTAGCTTCTGTTCTAAATCTTTTCTCTGCTCCTTCGCAAACCCAATAATAATTCGATTGGTTTTAACCGGCACCAAGGGCTGGTTTTTAATCATCAACGTCGATAAACGTTTATGGCGAGCGTGTGAGCGCATCCCCTCACTCACCATGAACACAATCGCAAAAACGACAAATAATATACTCGCGATCAAAATCATAGCTTCACCGCCTTAACCAGCAACCACACGATAAATAACCCCAGTAACTCGCTACCCACTACGTAATACAAGACGTACACACCTTCAGGGTCATACAGAATAAAGTTGATATTGTCCGGGCTAACTTGATACAAAATAATGGCAAATATGAGGGGTATCGCAGCCACAACCTTGGCTGAGATACGGGCTTCTGACGTCATTGCCATTTTTTTCGTTTCCATCGTCCTCGCGTCGACCAATACTCGAATAAGTCGCGCCAGCACGCCTCTTAACTGACCACCTCGGCTAATGTTGGCTCTAAGTGTAATGGTGAAGAAAATAAACTCAGGGTATGGAAAGCGCTTAGCGGCTCGTAACAACACTTTTTCAGGGGTCTCTCCAAGTTTGAGTCGGTCGCCCATATTCTTAAATTCACGACCTATTTCATTATCAAGATTCTGACCAACAAAACTGATTGCCTGCATCAAACTTTCACCGGCCGTGATGGCGCTCATCAATATATTCAACGCATCAGGAAAACTCTGCTGAAAGAGCTTACGTCTCCGCCCGAGCAGCCATTGATAGCCAATAAACACTAATCCAATCATGACGAGAATGGAGATGACAATGGCGTTCGTTTTTAAGAACTGAAAGCCGATATACCAAGCAACAAATCCACACGCCATTAAGTAGGTAAAGACCAAAAAATTCGCTCTAGGACCCAAGCTCTGGGCCGAAAACTTAAAAGAGTCCTGCGCTCGTTTAAAGCCTTTTTTGGGTACCAATGACCCTACATTGATTGCAGAAGCAGACTCCACATCCGTTTCTGCATCCGGGAAATAATCACCAATTTTGTGCTTTTGTCCTGTCATCAGCATGAGTGCAACCACACCAAACAGCACAAGTGAGAGCCAAATCATCATAATCTCGCTCCTTGGAATGAACTCATCAGTTCATCATAAAGGCCGTAAAACTGGGCCTTTTTGACAAGTTCCGAGCGCTGCATAATGCCCTGGGTAACAAACTTACCTTTTACCGCTTCACCATATCCTGACTCTTGGTAATCAAAACGATAGAGCTCCTCCATCACTACACTGTCGCCTTCAAGCCCGACGATTTCAGAAATGTTCGTAATTTTTCGCGTACCATCCCGCAATCGACTAATCTGCACGATCATTTGAACCGCACTAACAATGGAGCGGCGAATAGCATCGAGGGGTTGGTTGAGATTTGCCATCATGATCATCGACTCAACACGACTGATGGCGTCTCTTGGTGTGTTGGCATGCAAGGTTGACATCGAGCCATCGTGGCCCGTATTCATAGCCTGGAGCATTTCAAACGCTTCGGGTCCACGGCACTCCCCTAAAATAATTCTATCGGGGCGCATCCGCAGCGCGTTAATAACCAAATCTCTTTGCGTCACAACGCCGGTATGTTCGATACTCGCGGCACGAGTTTCCAAACGTACGAGGTTAGGTTGTTGAAGGCGTAACTCGGCGGCATCTTCTATCGTGACGATTCGTTCATCTTCCGTAATGTACTGAGACAATGCGTTGAGCAAAGTGGTTTTACCTGAACCGGTACCGCCAGAGATCAGTACATTCATACGGCAACGAGAGGCAATAGATAACACCCTTGCCATATCAATCGTCATCGACCCAAAATCAACCAGGTCTTCAACGCCAATGGTCTGCTCTCTAAATTTCCTGATAGAAATAGACGTTCCGTCTAACGCGATCGGTGGAATAACAATATTGACACGACTGCCGTCTTCTAAACGTGCATCCACGGTAGGAGAAAGTTCGTCAACACGACGCCCTACTCTTGACGCAATTTGCTTCGCGATCGCCAGTACTTGCTCTTCGCTTACAAAGGATATCTCTGATCGTTGCAACTTACCGTCTCGTTCAAAAAACACGTCAGAAGGCCCGTTGATCATGATATCGGTAATACTCTGGTCTTCGACGAGAGGCTGAATGGGCCCTAGACCGAACAGTTCATCCATCATACTTTTGACCAAACCGCTCTTCATCATGGCGGTAATCGGTCGCTCGAAACTGTTTGCCAATACATCTACCGCACTGCGGATTTGGTGCTCAACCTCTTTTTCAGAGAGCGTTTGAATCGCTTCCGGATCTAATGCTTCAAAGATCTGGGAGCGAAAAGCAACATAAATTTCTTTATTAGAGCTCATCGGATACCCAACCTTTGTAGTAGTCCTTTACTTTTATTCGCCGAACGTCCGTTAACCAACCGAACCAATTGTTCAATCGATTGGTTTACGTGTCTATCGTGTTTATAGGCGCGCTTACCATCAACGTGGAGGTGCGGCAGGTTTTTGCAATAGTTGAAATCCAGATCGACACTAGAGCCTAAGTATTTTTCTAACTCATCGCGCTCAATAACAAAACTTTTATCGGGTCTGTGGTGATTCACAACGGTGATAATACGAGTACGTTTTCGAGTGGCATCTCGTATCGCGTCAAGACTCGCTATAATGGATTTGGCTTTTCTTACCGCGGCAACTGAAGGCTCAACGATAATGGCAATCACGTCATAATTTTCGACAAGCAGGTTACAATCCACTTGAAAATCAACGCTGCCAGAGAAATCTTCAACAATAAAATTGGTATTTCGAGTCAGTAAGTCGCAAAGTGTCTGATTATATGCGAGCAGGTCACTTTGAGAAGCCTCCCCTTGAAGCGACAGCAGTCTAAGGTCTCGACTAACTGGATGTAAATAATTGACTGCCCCATCAAGATCCAGCTCATGGAGCGGCACTGAAAACTCATCTAATGCTCTAGGCGTATGGTCGGTTAACCCCAATAGTACATCTATGTTGCTGTCATTGTATTGGTGGTCGACCAGGATGGTATCCACCCCATCGTCTGCCATCTTGGCACTTAATTCGGTAGCAATGTATGACGTCCCGATGCCCCCTTTACTTCCTACTACCGCGACTCGTTTCGCTCTTCGTTCTTTGCTCACGCCCGAGTATGACTTCAGATCATTATGTACGTGCATAACAAATTCAGCGAACTCGTATTTGTTAATCGGCCAGAACACATAGTAAAAACCCATGCCCTTGAGTGAACGAAGCGTCGATATTGCGTCTTCTTGGCCGATAATCACCACCCCTTTATGGGTGGGTAATGTTGCAGCGATCGCTTGAGCATCTTCGACAACACTGGATGATTCATTGAGTTCAACAATAATCAAATTACTGTCTTGCTTTGCATAAAACTGGCTGTCGACTTTATGGTTATCCACACTATTTGGTGCGTCCCACCCTTCAAATTCAAATAACTCTTCGACCAATGTTTTGCATTCTTGTGTTTGAAAAATCAATGCGCAACCCGTTGGACCAGAACTGATCGGTATCTCTTGTTTTGACGCTTCAACTTCAGGAAGTTTTTTCGTAATATCGAACATTAGATTCCCTCCACTAAACGTTCTTTATGCGCTACCTGGTGTACTCTCGCCGCTTCAGAAAAACAATTTCGACTCGCGTTATCTGATTCAATCCTTGAGGGTTCACACTTTTTCATCACCAACGTGTGAAAGGTAATGGTGAGCTTAACGTCACTCGCTAGCGTGCTGTTTTTCGTGACCGCGAACGCCTCGGCTCGATAAGGTAATAGTTTTTTATCCGCTAGCGATGCATCGAGTAATTTTTTGGCCTTCGCATTTTTGTATTCAATGGAATACGACGCGCCAGAGTCAATCTCATCAACTGAATCAAAGATTTGAGATAATTTATCGATGGCTTCTGCTTTCGTTTTTGCAGTAAATTCATAAACGTGCTGTTCTGGATAAACCAACATTTCCGCTCCCTTACCATTGTAGTAACGTTCGCTACACCCCGTAAGCAAGAGAGTGATGAGCATTCCTTGCCATAGTTTCATTGGATAAATCCCCCTTTAGATAACAGCTCAATCGTTGGATTATCTCCGCTGTTAGTTTCTTCTGGTTCCGAAATATTCAACCAACGTCGTAACGTGTTCGTCTTGTTGATATAAGGAAGTTGGATATCTCTTTTCTTCATCGGCTTCACAAGGTTCACTGTCGCAACGATAAGGAGTTCGGTTCGACGACGATCCGTTGATGACTTTCTAAATGCAGCACCCAAAACTGGAATGTCACCAATAATGGGCGTTTTCTGGATTTCTTCGAAGTCAGTACTGCTCATTAATCCACCCAATACGAAGCTATCACCATCACCAAGCTCTATCGTTGTCATCGCACGACGAGTCGCGAGCTGTGGGACTTCAATGCCGGCCGCACGAATGTAACGCTCGACCTCGCTGACTTCAGGAAACAATTGCATGCGAATTTTTTCTTCAGAAAGGACTTTGGCGGTCAAGTCCAATTTGATACCAAACTCTTTAAAGGTGATATTGACGTTATTGTTAGTCGAGACAATTACTGGGATTTCTCCACCAACGAGGAAGCTCGCGGATTCGCCTGAAATAACGGTAAGATTAGGTTCGGCTAATACTTGAGCAACATTTTCATTACCTAGCGCGGTGATAAGTGTGGTGAGATCGGCGGCTTCAAATTGCTGAAATAAGAACTGCCCAACGTTTGCACCAAGTGATGACCAATCCACGCCGACCGTTTCGGCAAAACGCTCCGTGACCTGAGCTACCGATATTTTTACGTTAACTTGTTGCACTGTCGCGACTTCCAGCTGCTCTAAGATGCCTTCCCACGTCATGTTTCGTGCAAATATCATGCTTTCTGGTTCTTCTAGCGTCACGGAATCTGATTGGAATTCGAGCTTTTGCTTTCCATCCCAACGCTCTACTTTCCCTCGACCTAATAACGTTGCGACGGTACGGTATATTTCATCACGCTGTTGCTCAGAATGAACAATGCCGCTCACGGCGACCTGATTACCTACCGACTCAATTTTGATATCGACATCTGAAAAATGTAGTTTAATTTGGCGACGAACTTGGCTGAGGTCTATGTCAGCTATGATTCGGTCTGACATAAGAAGCTTTTCTGACTCGCCGTATACCATGAGCCGCGCTTGCCCTACCGCCTTGGCAAAAACGACAATCGTAGATTCGTTAATTACATTGTAATCCACAACATCGGGATCACTAATAAAGACCTTTGTAATCCTCTCGTCCAACTCGATGTGTTTCGCGTCATTAACCGTGATGTACTGCTGTCCTGCATAGACACTTGCACTACAAGCTAACAGGAGCACAACAAATACTTGTGTCCAAGACACGCTAAAATTGTCATCCATTACAATTCGCCTCCATGTCCATTTTTATTCTTTGACCCGCGCATTTCTTCAATACCGATATAGTTATCCATCACATTGCGCACATCCGCATAAACAGGTTCTTCATATTGTCGGCTGCGATATACTTCGAGATGCATAGTTCGCTGCGCTAAGGCTAGCCTCGCAACTTCGGTCGGTGGTATCTCAATAATGATTGTTGTGAAGCCATCTTCCTTCTGTTCGGATAATGGCTTTACTTTTTGGTCATTATCTTCACCACCCATGTTCAATACTTTAATGTTTTTAAGAAACAGCGTCGCAGTTACACCTTTAAAACGAATAGGCTTTTCTGTAGCTCCGGATAAGTTAGAACTTGGAGAGCTAACGGTGAGAATGTCTATTCGAGCACCTGGTCGAATATAGTCACTGATAAGATTGCTATTACTTACTGTCAATGGATATAACGTCATCCCTTCTGTCACTAATAAGTCAATATATCCAGGGTCGTTCTCACGCGTGATATATTCGGGTAACACGAGTACGCCTGAACTGATATCACGATTAAACAATGTAGACGGACTGAAATCTAAATCGACATCTGCTCGCAACCCCTCATCAAGCGCTTCCGTGAGCAACAATTGCTCGCGCTTTAACACATTAGAAGTGATTCCATCGCCACGCTTAACAGTCGTATTTGTACGCCAAACTGTTATGTAATCTACTTTGTCGGCTATTGGTTGAGGTGTTTGTTCCTTGACAATAACTGGCATGCTAGATTTATTTTTCAATACGCTATCATAGATTCCATAGCCACCAACTAATATAGCTATGAGAGCTACGAACATAATTATTCGTGACCTCATATTCTCACCCGTTATATATAAAAATTATATATCGTTATATAAAATCCAAAGCTTATGGCAATCCCATAAGGTAAACCAAGCTCCCCACCCTGCGGAACTAGCTTTAACACTCTATATTTCATTAAATAAAATATCGCTAACACGCCGCCTACGATTGCAATATTAAACAGGGCATCATCTAGATAGTGAATCGGTATTGCTAACGAAAAAGCAATCATTAACTTAACGTCTCCACCACCTATCATTTTTAAAACGTAAGCAAGTAACATAATTAAAATGACACATATTGCACTGAGCACATGCATTGAAACATTTTGTTTACTTTCAAACGACAACAATACTGAACAACAAAAAATAACAAACCCAAGTACATTACTTATTCTACGTAATGCTACATCACTTGCACAAACTAATGCACTAGTCACGAGCATTACGTATATAAGTATTATCATTAAGCTTTCATGATTCATCTAAAATATAAGCCAATGACTTTTTTAACTTAGAATGAAACGGCTGCTGCATCAGAAATATTGTCGGTAACAGTGTCAAAAGCACTGTCTAACTCAGACAAGAAGCCATCGGTGCCTGTTAATACTGCAGCCAATAGCACAGCCATTGCAACCGCAATAAGCCCATATTCAATTGCGGTCACGCCTCGGTTATCTTCTTTTAGACCATTAAGAAACATAGTCGCTTTTACATATAATTCAGTCATCATGGTATATTCCCTCTATCAACTGTTTGCACTTAGCATTGATAACTGTAGGAGTCGGATCACTGTCTCAAAAGTGGACAATATCGGTCAAACCGATACGGTTAATAGGAATATAAACTTGCCGATTAAGCCAAACGGATTAGACACCCATAATATAACCTATAATTTCAATAAGTTACTGGGAAATAACTAATTTCACTATGCGTACAAAGAGTTCAAACCCCCACACCAAAGCGTGATGAAGATCACAAAAAACCAAACAGGGCATTCAATGTTTATTTCAAATGTTACGCTTATATAATGTGTTACTAACGAGACATAGGTGTGTATTAATGAAATTGCCGTTTGACAATTTATTATCTTTTCACGCCGTAGTTAGTTGTGGCTCATTTAGTAAAGGGGCAAGAAAACTTGGGAAGTCCCAATCTACCGTATCCGGTGCTATTAAAAGCTTAGAAAATGAATTAGATTATTTATTAATTGACAGAAGTAAAAGTACGTTAACACTCACAAATCGGGGTGAAAAAATATACCACCTATCCACTCCTATTATTTCTAAATATATTGAACTAGTTCAAATAGCTGACTCGCTTCACGACAGTGATACCAAAAAAATTCATATCGGTATTGATCCGCTAATTTTCAATGATGATGTAAAGAAAGTACTAATAGAGTTTTCAGAGGTTTTTCCGGAAACAGAGCTTACAGTATTAACCAAGCCCAGCCATATTCTAGGGCAATACGTAAAAAACCATCAGATTGATATCGCCATCGGTAACCCGTACCATAAAACAGAGTATTCATTTAATATTGATGAATTATTCATGGTAAATTGCAGCTGGGTTATCCATAAAGACGTGTCCACCGACTCCAATCTTTCGGCAATGAGGTTGCTACTTCTTGATGGTTGTGACAATTTTGTGGACCTTTCAAGTATCGCCAAGCATAACGTGTGGATCTTAGACGATACCCGCACAATTCTCGATCTTTGCTTAGCGCAAAAAGGGATCGCCTTTCTACCTCATCATCTTATCGAAAATCATTTGAAACGTTCAGAATTGATCGCGTTCTCCGATGATTTACATTTATATGGTAAGCAATTGTACGCATCCTTATTTTGGCCTTTACACTGTGACTACACAAAACAACACCAATGGATACATGATCAATTGCGAAAAGTTAGATAACTCCGTAACTACGCAGATAAAACCTAAGCCTTTTCTGTCCATACATGTCAAAAATGAGACACGTTACTCTGCAAATCTCAGACTACTATTCAGATATTATATTGTGAAACATTACCTACCTTATCTCTATATACATAATCACCTAAACGTTAGGAAACTCATTTGGCTTCAGAGAAAAGTAACCGCTACATGATAACATCCTCACCTCTGCTTTGGTGCCTAATCTTAAGCGGATATTGTGCCGAGGGAGCCAGTAAAGCAAACAATCATCACCAAATGAAACCAGTCGTTAACATTGAAGATTTATCCACCAAACAACTCACGATAAAATCCACTCTAAAGACTAATGGTACAACGCTTAAATCACCGTCTTCTATTAAACACACCGACGTATATCGCATTACCCGCAAAGTACAAGAACTACGAGGCGGAGCTCTAACTCAAGGCTCGAAAGTGAGGCACAAGATAAATCGCCTTAATCATATTAACACTATCGGTAGCCCCAATAACACCGGCTATCTCTACGACATAAATACCGTCAACGCCCTTCCGCTAACCACTAAAGCCCGCGAGTTTCTACCTTTGGTGCGAAAAGCCTCTCATGCATGGGGAGTAGATGTCAGCTTGATACTTGCCATTATTCATGTAGAAAGTTACTTTGAACCGAAAGCATTATCACACGCCCCAGCCTACGGCTTAATGCAAGTGATGAAGTCGGGGGCGGTGGCTGAAATTATCGAACGTTATTATCCTCAGTCTCAATTTACTACTGAACAACTCTATACCCCAAGTGTCAATATCGATATCGGTACCGCATACCTCAATGTCCTTCAAGTACATTATCTACAAGATATACGTTCACCTATTTCCAGACAATGGCTCGCTATTGCTGCTTATAATTGCGGACCAGCTAATCTCCAAAAATACTTTAAACGAAATAATTATGTAGAGAGCTTTTCCCACACCGTTAATCAAATGAGTGATGATGCCATTATCCATTACCTCACTACCGAATTTCCCATTGATGAAACTAGAACGTACGTCACTAAGGTGTTAAAACATCAGCAAGGGTATCATAATGTTCATTAATCGCTGCGTAATTCTCTAACGTACAGTTCGTATGTCGATTCTTCTATTGAAGCCTTATCAACTTTTCTATATGTGCTGAGTGCAGTAACGAATGGCGGGTACTCCATCAATGCATTTAATAGATCACTCTCGCCATAGCGTGTCGCGGTTCTCTCCCTAAGGTGCACTACGATTAACGATGGTTTGTTATCGTTAATATCGTCTGTAATCGTCTTTTGTACAAATCGCATGGTGTCTTTATGGCTATCATTCTCTCGATACTTAATGGTAAGCGGTAGCAACCAGAAGTTAGGTTGTTTTGTTAACCAAGGTAAGCCTGAATGAATAGGAATAGTATGATGCGGTGACATGCCAGTAGAAGCAACAAACGTAATGTTTTGGCCTCGAACGCTATACTGATCAATTTTTTTAGAGAGATTTAGAACCTCTTCATCTACAAACATTGATTGAGTGATATTTTGTTTATCCGACAATAGACGGTGCAAAGCTAAGCCATAATCTAACTGGTAGCTTCTCTTTAAATCTTGATATTTAAACACACATACCGGTACAAGCGCTATCATCACGAATATTATATTAATAATACGAATGTTATGAACAAGCTTGTTTGATAGCAAGATTATTGCCATGTAAACCAAAGAAAATGAAAACGTAAATGCTGGAATAAGGTGATATCCAAATGCACTTCGCCCCATAATATATGCACTTAAACAGGAAACAAAAAATAACAACAATAAAAATACCACTCGTTTATCAAAATATACTTTTTTTAATAGCAAATAAGGGAAGAACATAACTATAAAAATAACCGACGCTGTCTTAACTACATCTCTCATACTTTTGAAATACACGCCATAATACTCCCTTGCCAAAGGAATGATATGCTCTATATATTCAGTCTGAAACTGGTATACAAAAACAATATAACTAAAACCAAGCAGTCCAACAGTAACGTACTCTTTCCATCTACATGCAGTGCTCTTCGTGACAAGTAGATATGCCTCTACAACTATAAAGACAATAAAGTACTGTGGCTTTAGACATATTGACATTGATAGCATAAACATTGAAATCACGCTTAATGCGCCACCTCCTTTCCCCAACTGTGCTCTTACGATGTGGCTGAAGTAAACCACCAAGCCTGCAGCAATCAAATGTTCTCTTTGAGCAAATGCTGATTGCGAAATAGTAAACAGACCTAAACTTAACGAAAATATTAATAGTAGCCTCTGATTTATTTCAAACATTAACAAATTAGCCCAACTTAAGTAAATCGCGAAAAGCAGATAGCTTACTACAGCTATTCTCAAAGAGGATATATCACTAACATACCCCAGATAATAAGGAACCATGAATAATTTATAGATGTATATAATTAAAGGTGGGTTTACTTCATAATAATCTAAATAAAAGTGACTCCACTCGGTATGCTTCGCCATATTGAGTAAAAATGCCACATCACCGTTTAAGGGCATCTGAGCTTGCAACAACAGCGTATGAAAAGCCAACATAAGTAAAAGCAGCAGTAATAGCGCCCTTTTTGATGTATTTGACATTGCCACTTCTCCATGTGCGCTGATTTTTCTACTGCATTAACACTTAGCAGGGTCTGCGCTAAGTTCAACAACAATAAACCTGAAAAGTAGGGCTGTCTTTAAAACGCTACAAATACTAACCTATCCGTTATATTCCCCCTTTCCCTCTACACTCCAATTTTAAAACATACTCTAAGCCAATTACCAGCCATCAAAAAAGCCAATAGTTAACTATTGGCTTTCATTCTTTACTCTACAATAGTTAAGTTTAACTAAGTAATATTCAAGAACGCCGCACCACGCACACCACCAGAGTCGCCGTGCTTCGCCTTAACGATTTTCGGGCACTTCGCCACAGACATTAGATACTTAGGCACACGTTTAGGCATTTCTTCGTAGATAAGTTCATAGTTTGAAAGGCCACCACCAAGCGTCACGACATGTGGATCGTTGGCTGTGAAGATGTTCGCAAAACAAATGGCTAGCAGTTCCATGAACATATCAACAAACTCGGTTGCAGACGGGTCGCCCGCTTCTCGCGCCTTGATAATATCGATCGCTTTCTTCTGCTCACCGTAGTAGTTCGCATAGAGAAGCTCAAAACCTCGACCAGATAGGTAGTTATCCAAGCAGCCTTTTTTACCACAGCCACAATCAAGCAACGGCGCTTTTTCGCCTAGGTGGAACCAAGCATCGATAGGCAAACGCATATGACCTAATTCACCAGCGACGTTGTTACGGCCTGAAAAGACTTTACCTTCATAGATAAGCCCGCCACCGAATCCTGTGCCCAAAATCAGCCCCATCACGGATGGTGCATCTTTTAGTTCATCATCCCATGCTTCAGAAAGTGCAAAACAATTCGCATCATTCTCGAGCTTCACTTCTCTACCGATTAACGCTTCTAGATCGCGGCGTAGTGGTTGTCCTTTCGCACAAGCGATGTTCACCGTTAGTACCGTTTCATCATCCGCATCTTCCATTCCTGGAAGCCCAAGTCCAACTTTTCCTTCTACCCCGAGTTCACGGTCATATTTCGCGACTAAACCAGCTAATGTATCAAGTAGTACCTGGTAATTATCACTTGGTGTAGGGACACGTTCAGTAGCGACTCGTTCTAATTTCTCGTTGAATGCACCAAACTCAATTTTTGTGCCGCCGACATCAAAGCCGTAATACATAGAAAACTCTCCTTGCTAACCCAAAATACGGGTAAAAATAAGATCACTTTAGACATTATCCATATCCCTACCCCCTCAAACCGTGACTCAACCCAAAGTTATCCCCTTGGTCGAGCTACTTGGTCAACAAGTCAGCACAATATCGAGTGTACTTTAGAGCGACGTCTCGTTTCTGATGAGTGCGATGTATTTATGCAAGTCCGGTCTTGTATGGTCAACCGAATATCGGGTTTTGCTCATCATGTAGCTCTCTCTAAAAGCCGCAAACCAATGGTCTAACACTCGAGCCATATTCGTCTCACCAAATTGCTCAAACACCAAACTCGCCACTTCTGCCGTCGCTAAATGCTCTTCAATGTCTGATTTTCTCATTACGTAGTTGGACATCACTTCGGGCTTGATTGAGCAAACGGGAAATCTATCAAGGTATGGTGATTTTCGAAAAATACGTCTTGCCTCTCGCCAGCTTCCATCTAAAAAAATGAACAACGGCTTCTTGACGGTCATCGCGACGTTGTCTTTATTATCAGTGCTCAATAGCCTTGATTTATCATCCACATAATCTTCCGGAAACACGACAATCGGCTGATAGGACTCATCGTTTAACAACGCGAGTAGACGCGGATCAGGTTCTGTGCGGCGCCAAGCGAAAGCGTAACCCTCTTTCACCGCATCCAGAATCAACCGTCCAGTATTACTAGGCTTTAAAATTTCGTTATCCGAAACCAGCAGTAACACGGCGACATCCGACTCTACGTCGGGCTGATGTTCGCAGATACAGTATTGCTGCGCGATTTGACATTGTGGGCAACGTTTAACCTTAGCTCCGCGAGCGTTGAAAGGCTTAGTGGCGATCGCGAGTCGCTCGTTGTACATTCGGTGGAAGGCGTGAAGTCTCATTTTTATGGTAATCTTAGGGCAGATGGCGGGATTCTAACCTCGCACTCTATATTTAAACAGCGGAAACCGTCATTTAAGTAAAGGAAATAGCAAATTGATGGAAAATAGCGACGCTTATCGACTGATCATCTTCGTCACTGTGCTGGTTGTTTGTGCCGTCTGGGAATATCGAGCCCCAAGAAAAGCGCGAACTCGAACTCGACAACTGCGTTGGAGTAATAATCTGGGATTGGTTGGTCTTAACTCGGTTCTACTCGCGGCTGTTATGCCAGTACTCGCGATCGACGCTGCTTATATAGCCCAGCAACACCAAATCGGTCTATTTAATCAATTCCAACTCTCAGCATGGCTTTTGGTGCCACTCGGGGTTGTGCTTCTCGATGCGGTTATCTATTTCCAGCACTTACTATTTCACCGCATACCGCTACTATGGCGCTTGCATCGTATGCACCATTCTGACAGAGACATAGACGTCACAACGGGTGCAAGGTTTCATCCCATTGAGATCCTATTGTCGATGTTGATAAAAATCGCAGTAATCACCGCTCTTGGCTTGCCTCCTCTCACTGTATTGCTATTTGAAATCATATTGAATGCCAGTGCCATGTTTAACCACAGCAATGGATTTCTGCCCCTGTCACTCGATAAGAAACTTCGACGAATTATCGTGACACCTGACTTTCATCGTGTTCATCACTCTATCTTAGTGGAAGAAACCCATTCAAATTTTGGTTTTTTTCTATCCGTATGGGATATCCGCTTTGGTACCTATCGCGAACAGCCAGCACAAGGTCATGATGACGTTGAAATCGGCATTCCCCAATTTAGTAACCCAAGCGAACAAAGACTGGATAAGATGCTCACCCAGCCTTTTCGAGAATAAACATTGGCCAAGGAAGGATGATCAGTGACGCTGTACCAATTCATATTTGTGTAGCATAGCTTGTTGGTGACCGGCAATATCAGCAACTTGCTCGGCACTTTCTACCATCGACTCTAATTGTAAGTTCGCGTTTTCAGCCTGCTCGCTGACATGCGAAATGGAACGCCCAACCTCGGCCGTCGCACGTTCTTGTTCCTCCGTCGCAACCGATACTTGTTCTACACGCTGGCGAATTAAGGCAACCGCACCTTCTATGTCTTCGAAAGAGGTTTTTACACGTTCGCTCGATACTAGCGCTTGATTCATTTCGTCACGAGACTCCACGACAGATTGGCGAGATTCTTGAGCGGCCTCTTCGAGCTCTGACATCATTTGTCGAATATTCGTCGTTTGGCTCGATGTGTCACTGGCAAGTTTTCTAACTTCGTCTGCTACCACCGCAAAACCACGCCCCATTTCACCCGCTCTCGCGGCCTCAATGGCTGCATTTAGAGCCAAAAGGTTCGTGTTGTCGGCAATACCACTGATCAAATCCACCATTTTTTGAATCTGTTTCACTTTGTCGTCAAGCTCATTCATAGATTCGGCATTACTGCTGAGCGTCGTCTCCAAAGAAAGCAAACGTTCTCGATTAGATTCCACCGCTTCTAGGCCGATAGTGGCAAAGTTTTCAGCTTGCTGTGAATCAGTAAATGACGCGTTAGTCACCGACGATATTTCATTAATGGACGCTTCTAGTTGCGTCACTGTGGTCACCATACTTTCCAACGAGGTATTTTGCTCTCGCATGCTGTTGCGAGTTTCTTCGGCCGCGCCATGACTGATTTCCGCGGTTTGATACAGGGTTTCACAGTTTCTTGTCACCATTTCAATCGAATCATGGGTTGAGTTGATTACCAGGTTTAACTTATGAGCAATATCCTGCATCTCTGTCGGTCCAGTTAGCGAGACATTACTCGTCAAATCATGCTGTGTCAGTGTCTTTAATTGGCTCGTGATATTTTTAAGCGAACGATTCACCCAGCGACGCAGCATAAAGAAGAGTAAAACGATCGCTGCAATCAAAATCGCCGTTGCCACAAATAAACTGTAAATATTGAATTGAATCGTATCGGTCACTACCGCTTTACTGCTATCAATCAACGTTGATGCGGTTGTCGAGATATCCGTTAATAGGTTTGTCGTCTCGTCGGCAAGCACCGTCGCTCGCGATAGCTGCTCTTGTTGCTCTTCCACCAACTCTAAACGTTCCAAGATTTGACGCAGCACGCCATCAGACTTAAATCCTTCTTGAACCATACTAAATGGCGCCGTTAAGCTTGCGAACTCTTTGACGTCGGGTTGCCATTGAGAAAAATCATCAAAGGCCAAGTCGATACCCGCAATACGATTACGCATTTCACGATATTCATTTTTCGCTTTTTGTAGCTCGTCTTGCATCATCAATACAAGAAAAGTGCTTTCCATCGAACTCGCACTGGCAATAAATCGGCTGGCGGCATCTGATGCCATCGGGTTGTCCTGAGCGAGAATCAAGCTGATACGGTTCATTTCTGGGCCAATAGAGCTAAGGCCATATCTAAAACCCACTACGTCTTTATCTATTTGGCTTTTCATAAATAGAATCTGTGACTGTAGCGCTAATATCGACTGGGTAAGGGATTGCAGTTCAATTATTTTTTCACTTAATTGCTCACGTTGTTCAATAGTGACCGCATTATCTAACGTACCTGCAATATCAAAAAGGCTTCTGACTCTTCTGTCACTCTGCTGGGCTAAAACATTGATCCGTTGCTGTGTAATGTCGAGCTCATCCGTTGCCGTTAATTGCGTACCATAAGTCAGCAATTTAACTTGTTCCAATACGTCTTGTGTGAGCGATGCATTGTTCATTGATAGCGGCAATGCTTTATCTGACAAATTGTCGAACTGCTGCTTAACTTGAGTGAGTCCGTTCGCACTGAGTAGGCTTAATCCAACAAAAAAGGAGGCGATGAGAGTAAAGATGACACTGAGTGAACGTATAAGTGAGGTCGAGCCTTTCCTAGCTTTCGAGGGAGTCATGCAAAATCCGTTACATTAGGTCACACAAACAGTGCCTTCCCATCACCGATGAGTATTAGACAACTATTTGAATTGGTATAGAATTAATAGGAATACTAGTTATTCTCAATGACAGATTTATTACACTTTTATTGAATGAAGATGACAAATGAAAATTCATAAGCTATTGATATGTTGCAGTATAGTTGCCGCTTTATCGGCGTGTTCATCTTCTCCTGAACGCCCAACGCATACGCAACAGTCTTACAACTCCCCTAATAATGCCCCCTTTTTAGCCGAATATAAAAAGTGGCAAGGTGTGCCTTATCGATTAGGAGGGACCAACTATAGTGGCGTGGATTGTTCTGCGTTCGTACAAGCGGTCTATAAAGATGCGTACTCAGTAAGCCTACCTCGTACCACCGCCCAGCAAATCAATATCGGCAGTAAAGTCGGTTACAACGATGCGAAAAGCGGTGATTTGGTCTTTTTTAAGACCGGTTACAAAACGCGCCATGTCGGTATTTATTTAGGTGGGAATACGTTCATGCATGCATCAACGTCGAAGGGCGTCATCATGTCGCGATTGGATAACCCATATTGGGCCTCCACATTTTGGCATTTCCGCTCAGTCAACTAGCTTTTTATGAACCTATAAGCCAAACGTACTCATGAACTCGTTAAACTAAAAAAGAGGCCAAATAGCCTCTTTTTTTATGTCATTTTTCACCGCTAATCGTACTTTGCAACCGCCGTGTCAAACAGGTTTTTCACCAGCGCGATGTATTCTTCAAGAAAGAACACTTGTTCGTTAGTGGCATTTTTATTCCATACACCCGCTAAGACTTCTTCAAGGTCTTGGATGACCAAGTCGACTTCTTTCAACAACTTAAATCGTACACTTGAATGAAGCTCGGGGTTTTGTTCAAACAAAACAATAATATTGGATGCCACCATATCCGTTGCTACGTCTTCAATGGTTTCAGATCCAGTGTCCCCGACTTGCGAGGTAAACACGTCCAAATTCATAGCAAGGTGTTCTATCAATGCTTGATAGCCGTCTGTCTCTACAACCACGACTGATCTCCTAGACACTACTTAAAGGTTAGTATTAAACATATCAAAGAAGATTAATCTATGTAAGCATTTGATTTAGAAAACGAGTGTATTCTTTTCTAGCTTTGCTTTAACTCACATCTACCCTGCTATTCCTGCCTTGAAAACATCCGTCTCAAAATCAGTTAAACAGCTCTATGACCAGTTTGTTGTCTTTTATCACTAAACTTGGCTCAGCCGACTTCAACAAGGCTTGCTTTACCTGAGAGGCATCAAGCTTATAAACAGGATGCTGCGAAAGCGCATAGCCGATCATAGAAACAGCAGGATTAATGAGAGCCTTCATTTCAGGCGTCAGCAATTGGCTTTTCTCGTCGAAGCGCTCCAGGCGCAGTGCTTTCAGATAGACCTCCCCGGTGTCGGGTTGATACTCAGGAACGGCACTAAATTCAATATCAAGATCTAATCCCACGCTTTTCGAGTTGAGCATCTGCACTTTCGCATTGGTATTTGCAAACACGGAAATCCGCTCAGCATCGGCTCGACCTATCTTAACGTCCAGATCTTCGATGGAGACCTGTGCGTACATCACATTTTCAATCCCTACCGATTGCTCGTACTGTACAGAATCTTGTAAATAGTTGGTCATGTCTTGTTCCGTGATGCTGTAACTTGCGCAGCCTGAAAGCATCACTGTACCGATTGTCATAGCAAGTTTTTTTATCGCTTCCATTTTTATGTACTCCAACTTATCTCGATCAGTTTCTGCTTAGCGTAGTAATCACTATATGTTATTCAGTAGGCCAGTGCATGTCCGTTTTTGATACACCCCAATTCTCACTGCTTCCTTAGATATCAATCAATGAGAACTCGCATCAATTCCATAATTCCTCCCCCCTATAAGAATGTCCTCAATGGCTTTTAAAGTGTCGCGTTGTTTTACCCTAAATCTTCTTTTGTGACTTATCTCTCATGTCTGTTAATTGTCTAATAAATCTGTATAATTCGCCGCGTAATAATATGTACTTTCATTTCCGTTGATTTGCTGTCTCACAATAAGTAGATCGACAACTATAATACCTAGGAATACTTCTTTGATATCTACCGCTAACATCACCATGCAATTCGGCGCTGAGCCGTTATTTGAAAACATTTCAGCTAAGTTCGGTAACGGTAATCGTTACGGCTTAATTGGCGCCAATGGATGTGGCAAATCAACATTCATGAAGATTCTTAGCGGTGCATTAACTCCGAGCTCCGGAAATGTCTCGATTACTCCAGGGCTTAAGCTTGGTGTCCTAAGCCAAGACCAATTTGCCTTTGAACAGTACAACGTTATCGACGTTGTCATCATGGGTGATCGCAAGTTATGGGAAATAAAACAAGAACGCGACCGTATTTATTCACTTCCAGAAATGAGTGAAGAAGATGGCATGAAAGTGGCCGAGCTTGAAAGTGAATTCGCTGAAATGGATGGCTACACCGCAGAAAGCCGTGCCGGTGATATTCTCATCCAGGCAGGTATAGAAGAAGAGTTTCACTTCGGTTTGATGCAACAGGTTGCGCCCGGCTGGAAACTGCGTGTTCTTCTCGCTCAAGCATTGTTTGCAAACCCAGATATTTTGCTACTTGATGAACCAACCAACAACTTGGACATCAATACCATCAACTGGCTTGGCGAAGAGCTCAACCAGCGTAAGTGTACAATGATCATCATTTCGCATGACCGTCACTTCTTGAATTCTGTGTGTACACACATGGCTGATATCGATTATGGCGAGCTTCGCATTTACCCTGGTAACTACGAGTACTTCCTAGAGGCGTCTGGCCTGATTCGTGAGCAACTGCTTGCTGGAAATGCAAAGAAAGCAGAGGAAATCAAAGAACTACAAGATTTCGTTAACCGTTTTGGTGCAAACGCTTCAAAAGCAAAACAAGCAAGCTCTCGCGCCAAAAAAATGGACAAAATCAAGCTAGACGAAGTTAAGTCAACCAGTCGTATTAGCCCATCGATTGATTTTGGTGAAGGCAAGAAATTACATCGCCAAGCATTACAACTGCAAGATCTCGGCCATTCTTTTGATGACGAGCTGCTATTCGAGAAAGGTAATCTACTACTAGAAGCCGGGACTCGCTTAGCGGTTATCGGTGAGAATGGTGTGGGTAAAACAACACTATTACGCTGCTTAGTTAATGAGCTTGAGCAAACGGCCGGCGTTGTTAAATGGTCTGAAAATGCATCTATCGGCTACTGCCCACAAGACAGCACCGCTGACTTTGATAATGACCTTAGTATCTTCGATTGGATCTCACAATGGCGCACCGTTAAGCATGATGACCTCATGGTACGCGGTATTCTAGGTCGTTTATTGTTCACCGCTGACGACGCCAACAAAAAGGCGAAAAACTGCTCTGGTGGAGAAAAGAACCGCTTGTTGTTTGGTAAATTAATGATGCAAGACGTGAACGTTCTTGTTATGGATGAACCAACCAACCACATGGATATGGAAGCCATTGAGTCACTCAATAATGCGTTAAAGAAATACGAAGGTACATTGATTTTCGTTAGCCATGACCGTGAGTTTGTTTCTTCTCTTGCCACTTCCATCATTGATGTAAAAGACAAAAAATTGGTTCAGTTCCAAGGGACGTATAATGAGTACCTTGCACACCAAAAGAAAACACTGGCGCTAGGATAATCTAAAAGTAATTTAGCTTACCCGCAGACACGAAAAAGGCAGGGATTACCTCATGGTAATCCCTGCCTTTTTACTATCCAATATCCTGACTCTACTCGGTTAAGCTGCCTTGCCATTGTGAAAGTGCTTTTATATGCTTTGGGCCTATTCCACAACAACCACCGATAATTGAAGCCCCCAATTCATGCCAGCGTTTGGCATAAATCAAGTAGTCATCAGGTGACAACTCCCGCATGGATTGAAGTGTGCCATTGGCTTCATGCCCCGATACGATTGGCATGAAATTATTCGCGTAAACGCCAATCGTCATCTCATACGGGGCATTGCTATTCGCTATCTGGTTCGCAATGACTTGGTTTGCATCTTGTATTGCCTGCTCCATAACTTCAGGTACTGAGCAATTAAACATGATCCCTTGCACATTGTTTCTACAGGCCAACATGATTGCTTCAGTGACAGTGTCACCCGATCTTAAGCTCGCGACTGTCGTCGCAGTGTCATCCAAACTGAACGCATAGAACGTAGTCTTATCTGAAGTTTTCAAAATCGAATGTGTTATCTCAAACTCTTTCAGGCTTGAGATCGTCTCTACAATCCACATATCGACATAAGGGGCTTGCGCGTCAAACAAGGTTTGAATGATCGAGTGAGCTTTGTGCTCTTCGAACAAGTCCGGACGATAACTCCCTAATGGCGGAGGAATAGCACCCGCAACTAGCACTCGTCCATTACCGGTAGACGTCGCAACTGAAGCCGCTATCTCTGCCGCTTGTCGCGCCAATATCGCCCCTTCTTTTTGGTAGCGCGCCTCACCTAGGTGAAACGGCACGCAAGCATAGCTATTCGCTATAATAATCTGAGCACCTGCATCAATGAAATTTTGATGCGCTTTACGGACATAATCTGGTGACTCTATTAGCGCTTGAGCACTCCATAGAGGTTGTGAAAACGGAGCGCCTATTTCTTGAAGCTCTCGCCCCATTCCGCCATCCAATATTGTTAATGGTTTCATAATATCGCGATCTAAATTATTCATTGAACTCAACCTTGAGAATATCAGACAGCGTAGCCTAGTGCCATTTCAGAATTTTCCTCTATTGTAATAACAGCAAAAGACGTGATCTCACCGGTTGACTCATTCATCGTATAAATTAAATAATGGAGACTATTGGTTAAATCATGCCCCCTATACCACGACATAGGGTTACTATCTAATTACTCGCTCGTACCCAGTTGGCAGTATGATGTCAGGAGCGATAAAACATCACGACTATTCAAGGAAGAACGATGAAAGACGAAACCCTTTCGATTCATTTTGGTTACGAAACCGACCCAACGACAAAATCTGTTGCCACACCCATCTATCAAACCGTCGCCTATGAATTTGATAACGCGCAGCATGGTGCCGATCTGTTCAACCTGGAAGTACCGGGGAATATTTATACCCGCATCATGAATCCTACCAACGACGTTTTAGAAAAACGAATGGCTGCACTAGAAGGCGGAATTGCCGGATTAGCGGTCAGTGCAGGCAGCGCTGCGATTAATTATGCCGTGTTAACCTTGGCACAAATCGGCGATAATATTGTTGCCACCCCGCAATTGTACGGGGGATCGTACACCCTTTTTGCTCATATGCTGCCAAACCAAGGCATCGAAGTTCGCTTTGCTAAAGATGATAAACCAGAAAGCTTGGCGGAACTCATCGACGATAGAACAAAAGCTATCTTCTGCGAAAGCATTGGTAACCCTGCAGGTAATATCATCGATTTGGAGCGCGTTGCAGAATTAGCTCACGCGCAAGGTGTGCCCGTTATCGTCGATAATACCGTCGCGACGCCAACGCTTTGTAAACCTATTGAATTTGGCGCCGACATTGTCGTTCACTCGCTGACTAAATACGTAGGTGGTCACGGAACAACGTTAGGTGGCATGATTGTCGATTCAGGCAAGTTCCCATGGTCAGAACATAAAGATCGCTTCCCTGTTTTCAATAAACCCGAACCCTCATATCACGATGTCGTTTATGCCGAAGCCTTTGGCGAAGCGGCCTTTATTGGGCGAGCTCGTACCGTTCCACTTCGTAACACCGGGTCTGCACTCTCCCCAATGAATGCGTTTATGCTCATTCAAGGGTTAGAAACCTTGTCTTTGAGAATGGAGCGTCACACTGAAAATGCGCTTAAGGTTGCACAATATCTATCAAATCATGACAAAGTCGCATGGGTTAATTACGCAGGACTACCCGATTCTCCGCATCATGCACTTGCTGAAAAATACATGAAAGGGAAACCTTCGGCTATCCTCTCGTTTGGATTAAAAGATGGCTACGATGCCGGCGTGCGCTTTTATGATGCGCTTGCCATTTTCAAGCGCTTAGTAAATATTGGCGATGCTAAGTCACTGGCGTGTCACCCAGCGTCTACCACCCATAGGCAACTCAACGAACAAGAACAGAAACAGGCAGGCGTTTCTCCAGAAATGATTCGCCTTTCTGTGGGTATTGAGCATATCGACGATATAATTGCCGATCTAGAGCAAGCGCTGAACGTTTAAAGCGTTCCTGAGGTCGGTGCTCTGAGCGCCGACTTTTATCACGCCCACACCTTTCGATTTTTATCCATTAGATTTACCCAAGTATCATTTTTAAGTGTCTAGATTTTCGTTTCCAAAAACAACAATGACTAAGCTGTGTCGATTATCACTGTATACATTGCAAAGGTGTTCTAAAATACAAAGAGATTGATTAACGGGAGTGGCGTATGTGGCAAGCGATTTCAGACCAACTATCAGACACATTGATGTTCAAATTTAACATCAGAGAGCATGTAAAAATGGAAGGTGGCGACATCAACCAATGTTATATGGTGAGCGATGGTGAGCAGCGCTATTTTATCAAAACCAATCATAAAGACCTTCTACCTAAATTCGAATTAGAAGCAGAAAACCTGCACTCCCTTCGAGAAACCAACAGTGTTCAACTCCCAGAAGTCGTGTTAACAGGTAAAACTAAAGAATGTGCCTTCATCGTACTCAACTACATCCCGGTAAAACCGTTAGATGTGGCAGAAAATAGTTATCGCTTTGGGACCCAGCTCGCCAAATTGCATAAGTGGGGTGAACAAGCTGAATTTGGTTTTGACCACGATAATTATATTGGTGAAATCGTACAACCAAACCAATGGCATAAAAAATGGTCTCGTTTTTTTTCCGAGCAACGCATTGGTTGGCAGCTTCAACTCCTCAAAGAGAAAAAAATCAGCTTCACACACATCGGTAATTTTGTCGACTTAGTCAATGAACAGCTCGCAGGTCATAACCCAAAACCCTCTTTATTGCATGGTGATTTATGGAACGGTAACGTTGCCAATACCGCGTTTGGTCCCCTTTGCTTTGACCCAGCCAGTTACTGGGGAGACAGAGAATGTGACCTGGCGATGACTGAGTTATTTGGCGGCTTCCGGCCGGAGTTCTATCAAGGCTACGAAAGTATTCTCGCAATTGAACCTATGTATGAATACCGGAAAAATATCTATAATTTGTACCATGTACTCAATCACTGTAATTTGTTTGGTGGGCAGCACTTAGAAGAAGCTGAAAAGTTAATCACAACGATTCAAGCATCATAATACCCATCAAACTTCATTACGGTTTAAGCCACCTTGCAGTAAAATGACAGCGGCTTAACGTGGTGGATTGCAAATAGCTCCATGCATCGTGGAGCTATTCAACGCCAAACCAAACTCATTGCAATCACTAACATAATGCAGCCAACTACTGCTTCTAATACCTTCCACGATAATGACTTACTAAATAACGGTATGAGTAAACGAGCACCGTATCCAAGAGAGAAGAAGAACACAAACGATGCCATAACGGCACCAACACCAAACGACAATTGCGATGGCGCATATTGTGTTGAAATCGACCCAAGCAGTACGACAGTATCTAAATAGACATGCGGGTTTAACCATGTCAAAGCAAGGCAAACCCCTAACGTTTTCCAGAGGCTAGACGTTGACTCACCTTCTGGAGTCAGTTGGTGCTCGGCAGTAAAGGCCGAGCGGAAGCTTTGCGCGCTGTATACAAACAAAAATATCGCGCCCGCATAACGTGCCACGACTTCGATCTGTGGATACGATTCAATCATCACTCCAAAACCGCCAACGCCAGCAGAAATAAGCAGTGCATCCGAAACGGCGCAAACCAAACACACCCAGAAAACGTGGTGCTTTTTCAAACCCTGCTTAAGAACAAACGCATTCTGAGCACCGATAGCCAAAATGAGCGAAATGCTCAGTGAAAAACCAGTGACGAGAACGTCAAAATCTAAACCCACGCTTTTAAATCCCTACAACGAAATTGGTGTCAAACATTTTACCCTACCCCAAAGAAACAGAATAGCGCCACCCTCTCTCGACGAGGACGGCTATTGGCTTGTGATTTATACTCCATTAATGACTAACATTCATCTTCATGTCGCACAGAAACAAATAATTCCTCATCGACTATCGTGATAGCAAATACAATGGGTCGACAACAGACATAGCAATCTTCTACGTAATCTTGTTCCCCATTTGAGCCATCGATAGAGGTCTCAAACGTTTCGCCACAATAAGGACAGTCGACAAATTTAAATTCTACGGTTCCCAATGTTAGTTCCTCTTAAGCGCTATGTAATTAATAGCCTAGCTTAAAATCAACATTGTTTGTCGCGCTATGTAACTTGAGCCTTTAGATAGTAGATTTTAAATAATAAGTGCTGTGGATTTTAGATTCCTAGCGGCTTTAGATACGCTAGGTGCTTTAGATACACTAAGGGTGTTTTAGATACGCTAAAGACGTAACCGCTTGGTCATAAATACGCTATTTGGATCAAGC
Organism: Vibrio sp. 10N.261.51.F12; assembly: GCF_041471725.1. Classification (NCBI taxonomy): domain Bacteria; kingdom Pseudomonadati; phylum Pseudomonadota; class Gammaproteobacteria; order Vibrionales; family Vibrionaceae; genus Vibrio; species Vibrio sp. 10N.261.51.F12. The sequence continues at coordinate 65,684 of NZ_JBFROV010000014.1, forward strand.
GTATAATCAGCAAATGGCGAGCAATCTACAAAGCCAAAACCGCGATACAAGCTTCTCGCTGGATGAAAAAAAGCCTCCGTTCCGGTTTCTAGGCTCAAACGCTTTAAACCTTGCGCCTTAGAAAAATCAAGGACATGACGAACGAGTAGCTTAGCCACTCCTTTTCCACGCGCGGCACTCGTTGTGCGCATTGATTTGATTTCACCATGCTCGTGGTCGAGAACCTTGAGTGCCACACACCCTACCAAATCATCTTCAATCCATGCTGACCAAAATGTAATCTCTGGTCGCTGTAATCCTGTAACATCTAATGCATGGACACTTTCAGCTGGGGACGTCGCATGCATTTCGTCTAGATGTTCCTGCAAGAGCACTTGAATCTGAGGGCCTTGCAAGTCGTCTTCAATAATTCTCATCAGTATTTCCTTATACTTGTTGATTCATCTTTTTTATTGATATTGGACTACCGTTAATCGGAAACCCTACCACGCAATGCTTTGGTATTGCCTTTGCGTTTCTTCGAGTCCATCCTACGTTTCTGTGAATTGCGTGTAGGCTTGGTCGCGCGCCTCGCTTTTTGGACCACAGCAGACGATACAATCAACTGCTTGAGTCTTTCTAGGGCATCTTCTCTGTTCTGCTCTTGAGTTCTATAAGCTTGCGCTTTAATAATAATGACCCCATCTTTCGTTATCCGTGAATCTGAAAGTTTGAGCAGGCTTTCCTTGTAGAAATCGGGAAGTGTCGATCTCTTGATATCAAAGCGTAAGTGTATCGCAGAGCTTGTTTTATTTACTTTTTGACCACCCGCCCCCATCGATCGTATCGCGGTAAGTTCGATTTCCCATTCGGCTAGCTCTACGGTGTTGGAAATTTTAAGCATTCGTGGCTCTATTTGGAAATAACATGAAAATGATAATGTTGGCGGCGCCCCAACCAAAGAATAGCTCTAACTGGGAGGAGCGAGACATAGGTTGAGTCTAGTTTAGCTGAAGGTTGACACATACAAGGCTTCTACCTTGTCTCTCGCCCATTGAGTTTTTCGTAAAAACTTCAGTGATGACTTAATCGATGGGTCATTGCTGAAGCAGTTAACGTTAATGTGATAATACAAATCATCCCAGCCATAGTGCTCGACTAAGCGCGTTAGAATTTTTTCTAATGTTAAGCCATGCAAAGGATTATTTTGTTGCTGATTACTCATGAAAAGAGTCCTAATAAAAAATCGAATAAACGGGAGTGACAGAGCATTATCGCAGTGAAATCACACACTAGAAGCCTGCGCTTGTTAGGCAACACTCACAATGTGACAAGCTTATTATGAATTGCAGATGGGATCAAAGCTAATGGCACACTTATTCGAATTTGACTTCGTTTTGGGTGAATGGTGTGCACTTGAAGTGAGGTGATGTAGAACGTCAAGTAAACGCTAATTAGAGTGACGACAAACTCATATGTCGTCCGAACGCATAGGAATATAACCTAAATGATATATTCACTCGAAAATTAAATAATCATAAGATTGATAATTAATATTAAAACACTCAACAGTGTCAGGTTAAAAAATATAAAAGGGGAGCTCGACACTCCCCAATATTAAGCAATAAAAAGGTAATAGAAAATTGAATTGCTAAATATTCTTTATTGCCTTATTCGCTACTTTCCACTCCTGTACAGAGAAGCTCTGCTGCTAGCACCCCTGTACTCAGGGTGATACCCGCTACCAGTAACACCGCTGCGTATTTACTCGCAAGTATACATAATCCAAGGGTATTGATTATTTTTTCCATATCGTACTCCTTTGAGACATCCACGTTAATTAATCTATGTTAATTTTAGTTCACCCATGAATTACAAATTGAGAGTTCAAGCGACAATTAGTGTATAGAGTCAATTTTTATGGTATAAAAAATGATAATTCCACAAATTTACAACTGCTTACAAAATAAGACTTTGGTATTATTAAAAATAAGATAAATAGAACAACATCATGGGTAACTTTACTCAGCAATATTCACTAAGTAAAGTTACCTGCCTACCGAGTTGTCTTACGATTCTTTTTTGTCAATCATATGCAGATGCACATCCTGTTGAGGGAACGGTATTGAGATGCCCTCTTTATCAAAACGAAGCTTCACCTCTTTCGTCACATCCCAGTACACGTCCCAGTAATCATCTGTCTTGACCCATGGTCGAACAACAAAATCAACTGACGATGTATTTAGCGTATGTACTTTAATCATTGGTTCAGGTGATTTGAGAACGCAAGGATGAGCCGTGACGATATCATTAAGAACAGACTCAGCTTTTAGCAGATCGTCACCATAGCCGATGCCAAACACCATATCGACTCGACGAGTACGCTCATGTGTCACATTTTTAATGACATCCCCCCAAATCTTGCCATTAGGGACAATAATAATCTGGTTGTCAAAGGTGCGGATTGTCGTATTAACCAAGCTCATATGGCTTACCTTGCCATCAACGCCACCAGCAAAAACGAAGTCCCCTACATCAAACGGACGGTAAATGAGAAGCATCATCCCAGCCGCAAAATTAGACAATGTATCTTGGAGTGCAAAACCAATAATAACACCCGCAATACCAAAACCCGTCAGCACCGGCGCAAGGTTTAAGCCTACTTGCGACAGGCCTACCATGATACCGATGATCCAAATAATGTTGCCCGACATTGATACAAAGAAGTTTTGCATCAAATGAGATAATTTGAAGTTCTTTGTCACCACAGCTTTACTAACAAGCTTACGAACCAACTTCACTATCATCCTAGTGGCCATCAATATGAGGATGAAAATAAACACTTGGAACAATTGTTGTGGTGCATTATCAGCAAGCCATGTTAACCCTGCATTCCACCATTCACTTAATAGTGACAAAAACACCTTAACGTTCAAAATGTCTTGCGTAATACTACCGGTGACCTGAAATACCTGCCGTTTATATTCAGAGGTCTCAAGATCCATGTCGTCCCCGAGAACGATCAGCTCCTGTAAACTCGTGGTTTCAATAGATAAGCGCTGTTTAGTAATCAGTTGCGTCATTTGCAATGCCGCTTTTTCTGACTCTGGCGCAACCGCTATTTGCGTCGCCACAGTCTTAACTTGCTGATCAAAATACTCGACCGAAGCGGAGATCAAACGCATACGTTTGGCTATACGTAGAGCGAGCGCTTGTTCTAAGTCGGAATTTGGCTCTTTTAATTTTTGCAACCAAGTCAAATTTTGCCAGCTACTATCGTAAGTGGAATCTAAATAGTCTTGCAATTCTCGGTATGTGTTAAGAATCGACAGTTTTTCTTCATCTTTCGCTGAGTTAAACGACTCATTAGCTGATTTTATTTTGTCTTCAAGATACGTTTTCGCCCCTTGAGTGTACTGTTGTTGCAATATTACTTGTTCCAACAATAAAGGCTTAGGAAGTACACCTTTATCAACTGCAGTATTTATGACCTCACGCAATTCATTGTTTTTATTAAACAAACGAAATTGGATTGCATCTTTTTGGTCACCGGTGGAATGTTTCAAAGAATCCGCGAGTTCTTGAATTTCTCGATTGACACGATCTAACGCTAACTGCTCTTTGCTCTGCTCGCTCTCTGCCTCGACTGACGCATACGTTGGAACACAAAAACCGAATCCAATCAGAAACAACAATAAGGTTAATGGCGCTTTTACTATCCGTGACACATTCATTCCCTACTCCTTGATGGGTTTGATTACCGATACCTTGGAAAAACTTCTAACTTCTAACTTCTAACTTCTAACTTCTAACTCATCATCCTAGATTTGATGATGGATGTTTAAAAGCAATTCATTGATTAGCAGACCCATTCAATAATAGATCATATTTTCACTGGTATAGCATTGGAGTCGAAGAGAATTCGCCTGCACTTCACAAATAAATATCTGCTTATTTACTGAACGATAACGTTATTGGTCTATGATTAGCAAACGTAGTATTAACAATTGCTGTGGCATAGTAAGGGAATGGTTATGGGTATTTTATCTTGGATTATCTTGGGGCTCATCGCAGGCGCACTAGCAAAATGGTTGATGCCGGGTAACGATGGCGGCGGTTGGTTAGCCACTATGGGGCTTGGTATTGCCGGTGCTTTTGTGGGTGGGTTTCTAGGGAGCTTCCTCGGCTTAGGCGGAGCAAATGGCATCAACATCGGGAGTATTGTGACCGCAACTTTAGGTGCATTTGTCTTGCTCTTTGTCTATAACCGATTCATTAAAAATTAAGCATTGATGACTATCAGGTCATGGCTTTTTAGTTTGTGGTAGCGCCGGGCATGCTCAGTCGACGAAAGCAGCGCGAACACCGTGTCGGTTTCTACCACTCGTTTGGTTTACTTCCCTCAACCTTAAAGTTCAGCTTATCTGTCTTAGATTCAATAGCTCGAGTCGGTACTAAAACGCTTAGTATGTTAAGCATCGATTAGATATTTAAATTGGCCGATGCATTAAAAGAGTACATCTTGATTTCCTTTCGATCTTCCCACCCCAGTGAGCGATAAAACTGTTGCGCATTTTCATTTTCTGCTGTGACAAAGAGGTGTGTTTTGCGGATACCAATGAGACCAAGGGCGGTTGTCGCCTGCTCGATAAGCCCCTTACCAATGCGCTTGCCACGGTGTTTATCTGCCACCGCAAGGTGCTGTATATAGCCGCGACGTCCATCTGTCCCAACGAGTACGGCGCCAACCATTTGTCCACCCACGGTAGCCACGAAGCTTAAATTCGGGTTTTGATCGAGATAGTCAGTAATGCTTTCACGACTATCCGCTTCTCTCAGCTGCATATTTTCCGTTATGCCCCATAACGCAATAACCGCATCATAATCGGTTGTTTGCATTTCTCTATAACTCACCTTCACTTGAGTACCTCCTTTTTAACTCGACGACCTCAACGTTATAGTCGTGATACCACGTTTCCTTACCTAGGCGTTGCGCTTCCTTATGCAATGGATCTTGATGCCATTTTTGTATGTCTTCTTGGTTATGCCAATATGAAATGGCAATTTCTTTATTCCCTTCCAATGACGTAACAAAATCAATGCAACGATATTTTGAAAACGCTAATGACCTCAGACGTGCGGCCATTCTTTCATATTGTTCGTTAGGGTGCTTCATTGTTGCTCGAAATATAACCGCATACATAATCGTTAATCCATTTTAAAACCGGTCCCGACGGCCGCTCTTCACGCCGCTAACCGTCAACGCTCAAAAATCCGGTCATCATAAACAACACCGTCGATGGCGTAAGCATTCGCTATTTGTTCAATGAAAGTAAACCCACATTTAGTCAACACTCGTTCAGACGCTTTATTACCCTCTGTAACGACAGCAGAAAAATAGAGTGGCCGGAGCGATTGTTTTTCCCATGACAACTGTGCCCATAACAATAACGCTTCGAGTGATTCCGTAGCAAAACCCTTACCTTGATGTTCAGGAGCAAGTAAATACCCAACTTCCGCTCTACCTTCGTTGATGATAATACCCGTAATGCCTATTTTTTGTTTGGTGCTCTTATCAACAATAGTTAAACATAGCCAATGATGAGAGGTACAACACCACGGTGGCAAGCGTGACTGAAATCGTTGTTCAATCTCTTGATCGCTCGGAGTATCAAAGCACAATCGCGTCACATGAGGGTTTTTATGAAGCTGTTTAAAAATATCTTCATCACTAACATTAATTTGGCGCATTTTCAGGCGACGACTTTCAAACTTAATAGACATCCTTAATCATTATTCCTCGTTTCTTATTCTTTATTAACTTGCGTGCTCTAAGTGAAGCATAATAAACGAAACGTGTCAGAGACCATCGAGCACTCAGAAACAGATAATCAACCATCGCCAGGCCATAAATATTAAACCGGATAGACTTTTTCAAACAGTTCGAGGACGAGCTCATCTCGAGTTGTGAAGTGATGCCCTAGCTCAGAAGAATGGCGTTGAAAGAAGTCAATATGGGTACGTCGCCAAGAATCATACGTTCTATCTCCCTCACCTTCTTGATACGCAAACTCTTCCGTCACACTATCAAATGGGCAAATAAGGACATCGGTCAGCTTAATAATGCAGATAGGCATCTCGGCCCAGTTGAGAACCACTGCGACTCTTCCAATTTGGGGCAGAGGTTCGTGATCAATGTCGTAACCTATTTTTAAGCTGCAACTGGCCGTCTTGATTCCTGCATTAATAAGCCTTGCACACTCGTTAGCGTTGTATTCATCAGCGCAAAAGTATTCTGCGACCACATCAGGGATCCTTGACCTCTCATGTTGAGATAAGGTAGTAAGATACTCATTCAAAAATGCGCTTTGCTGTGGCGTCATAACCCTTCATTCCCATTACGGTGTTAAGATTCGTCTATGGTACAGGGAACCACAATACATTAATTAACTATTGGCGTACTCCGTGTCGTCGGCACCATTTATCATTTCGTTATTTTGGCCTCAGCACACGATAAAACATCGAGACGATGAGTAACAACGCTACGACGATGGGCAACCCCCACAGCACCATATTTTGCCTTGAAAGCGCCGGTTGATACAGAACGTGTTGTCCATATCGTTCCACCATATAGTCTTTTACTTCTTGGTCTGTTTTCCCTTGCTTAATCAATTCAAACACTCGCAGTCGAATGTCTTTAGCAACGGGTGAATTTGATTCAATCAAATTCTGATTTTGACACATCGGGCATCGAAGCGTCTTCGCTAATGCAATCGCATCTTTTTGCTGCTTGATAGAATCAAATTCAAATAATTCAACCGATTGTGAATTTTGCGCTACCGCACTAGGAGCAATGAAAACAAAACAAGATAAGATAGCCGTGAGGAATAGCCGTCTACTCATGTTTTCAGATAGCCGTAACCCAGCCGTACCGACGACTCTAAAATACAACACGATGCTCCTACTGATCCAGTTACGCAACATCATCCGCCTTCATATTTGAAGAAACATATTTACCCGGTGATTCTGGTCGAGTTCTCGGCATAGATGGCGCATAACTAGCTTGACCTGTGCGCTTACTAAATAACACACCTGTAACGCCAAGCACCATAATCAATGCGCCCAACCAAATCCACCGAACGAAAGCTTTGAACTGTATGCGCACCGCATAGTGTGAAGCATCAATTTTTTCCCCAAGTGAAATATAAATATCACCGTGCCAAAAGGCCGTCATCGATGGCTCAGTCATATTCATCACTCGTATCGGATAATGTCGCTTTTCCGGAGTCGCAAGCCAAGTGTGCGCCGATTCATCTGATATTGAATCCAATGTTTTAATTTCAATGATTGCACGCTCTGCACTAAATGACTGAGTTACATAGAGCTCCGTAGAAACATAACGAAGTTGATAATCGCCAAATTCTACTTGAGATTGGGGGCCTAACTTACGTGTCATCTCGTAGGAATATTCACTGTTCATCGCGGCACCAAAAGCCGTAACCGCCAGCCCGATATGCGCCATTGAGATATAAACACATCGTCTGATCATCTTAGAGGTGGATTGAGGGTTCAGACAAACTCTGTACAACCCGACCCCATGGCAGCCAATTACCCATGTCGCCCCCCAACACGTCCACACTGCCCACATCGACCAATCGGCACCCACATATTGATTTCGCGTGACGTAATAACTCACAACCGTGGCTGATACTCCCAACGTTACCACACCTATCCATAGCGAAGTCCGCATCAATGAATAAGGAACCACAGCATTCCATTTAAGCAAAGCAGCGAAGCCAACCACGAATAATGCCACTATTGCCAGCGGGGCAATAAGTAAATTGAAGTAAGGTGCCCCAACAGAAATATTACCCAGTCCAGCGAACTCGTACACCATTGGATAAAACGTGCCAAATACCACGATGATCGTGGCTAACGTAAAGAGGTTTGCGCACACCAACAATAAAAAGCCCTTATTCAATATCCCTTTTAATGGTTGTGATTCAATACCATCAATCCGCTTAACAAGCGTCAAGAAAGACAAAACAAAAACCAGGGTTAATATCGCTAACAACGTAAAGCCTTTACCTGGGTCCACCGCAAAGGCATGTACGGATGTTAGCACCCCAGATCGAACAATAAACGTACCGAGTATACTTAAACAAAACGTCACAAAAGCGAGAGAATAAGTCCAGATAAGTAACTGTTTCTTAGTTTTAGAGGCCAGTAAAGTGTGCATCAGAGCTGTCGCCGTGAGCCAAGGTAATAGGGAAGCATTCTCCACCGGATCCCAAAACCACCAGCCCCCCCAACCCAGCTCGTAATAGGCCCACCACGACCCAACCGCAATGCCGACGGACAGAAATATCCATGCGATTAACGTGAATCTTTTTGCGATGATGACCCATGTCATGGTCATGTCGTTTGCGAGTAATGAACCAACAGCAAGTGCCAACACCGAAGCAAACCCCACATAGCCCACATAAAGCAGCGGAGGGTGAATAATCAAACCAATATCTTGTAGCATCGGATTTAAATCACGGCCTTCTAGTGGCAATACTTGATTAAATTCAAACGGATTAGACGCCAGCAAGGTAAACCATGAAAAAATAGCCACGAACGCTTGCATGATCCATGTGGCGTGGATGAGATATCGATCTGATTGACACGATAATGAACGGGATAAACTCCATCCCCAAAGCGAAAGCGTCACTACCCAAAAAAGCATCGACCCTTCATGGCCACCCCATGTCGCGGCAATTTTAAAAGGCAGTGGTAGCTGGCTATTCGAGTTATGGGCAATGTAGCTTAGTGAAAAATCGTTAAGCGCAAATCCGTAAGCCAGAATAGCCATCGATACAAAAGCAAAGAGTAACGCGAGAACACTGGTTATACGAAGTGTGCGTGATATCTTGCCTACATGTTGTTCTGCATTAGCTAAGGTCGCGGTAAACCCCAAGCCCGCACCTAACGAACTCGTCATGGCCGCGCAAATTAACGTGAACAACCCAACATAGCCGATCATAAAGCCTCGGTAGAAACAGTAAGCACAATTGAGAAATAGTTTTTGATTTCAATGCTCTTGTAGGTGCTGATAATAGACTCCTCCATCCACTCACTTTCGATATTAAAAATAGGCGTAGATACAACTATGCCGCACGGAAAGTAACGATGCCGCACGAAAAGTAACGATGCCGTCATTCCTTTTTCGTTATGAATGACGGCATTACGCCACGTTAGAACCGTAGCGGAGCAAAAACGTTAGTCAACCTAAACAATCGTCATTTGACCGGCGTACAACACGAAGGTTCTCAGCATCAATACCCCTAATAAACTTAACGTTGTCACGACAAGAATAAAACCGTGATTGTGCTTCACCTTATCAGAGCTAAAGAAGTTCATCGCTAATGGCAACAACATGCCGAAACCAATCACGCCATACCAGAACCAATTGGACCAAAAGCCACCGCCGATAGCGTTCCAAGCCGCCGCTTCATTCTGACCACCACTAAAGATTAAGCCTGTAAAGAAAGTAATGATCACAAATAGCTCAAACAAAACGACTGGACGTTCGAATCGATGTACCCACTTCACGCTTGGGCTATGCGCATCCTCTTTAAAGACTAAGATCCCAAACAGTAAACTTGCCGCCGCACCCGATGATAAACTAGAAAATAAGAACAAAATCGGCAGCACCGGATTGTTTAACATTGGATAGGTCTTTAACGCGGATAATAAAAAACCGGTATACGCGGCAAGAGCAATCGCCAACACACCCAAAAACACCTCGAGTCCATTCTCAATTTCTTCCAATTTAATCAGAATAGTTTCAACAAAGTCGAACTTACTGCCTAAAACGTCCATGATTGGCTTGCGGAAAATCATCCCTATCCACACAAACAAAACCACCATATAAACTTGGAACAAAATCACCCCCATCGACATCACGGAGGTCGGATTAAAGTAAATCATGATTTTCCAAAACTCGAGCGGTTTAGTGAGGTGGAAGACCAAGATCAACAATCCAACAATAATGCCAAATGGAGCTAACCATGCCATCGCTTTTAATATGCCGTTATCTGCCGGGTTACCTTCGATAACATGACGCTTCAAATACAGCGCAATCATTACCGCCCCTGCCGACATCCCTGCTAAAAACAGATAGATAGCAATGATCCAATCCCATACTAACGAGTCAAAATGAAATGCAGTTTCCCAGATACTCATGCTACACCTCCCCCTTATGGAACGGTACTTTGTACAGCTTAGGCTTCGTGCCTAAATGCGCTTTATCTCGATAAACCGCATTAATCGTGATGGCTTGGCTAATATTACTCTGCGGATCATTAAGGTCACCGAAAACCAACGCTTTGGTTGGGCAACTCTCGACACAAGCAGGTTGTTTCCCGGCCGCTAGGTTGGTATCTCGACAGAAATTACATTTATCTGCAGAGTGATCTTCTGGATGGAAGAAACGCACTTGATACGGACAAGCAGCAAGGCAGTACCCACAACCTACACATTTTTCTTTGTGGACATCGACAATACCGGTTTCTTCATCTTTGTAAGCGGCGCCTGTTGGGCAAACGTAGACGCAAGGTGGGTTTTCACAATGCTGACAAGAAGTTCGAGTAAAACGGTATTCAACATCTGGGTACTCACCCATAGGCTCAGAGCGATTTATCTCGAGTCGAGACACGCCCTCAGGCACATTGTTCACTTCTCGACACGCTTCCGTACACGCCGTACAACCGATGCAAGCATTTTCATCGTGTAGCATACCGTAACGTTTGACTGATTCCGTATTTTCGGCTGACGCATTCGAATTAGTGCTGGTTAATACCGATGTCGTTGCAACACCTGTGGTAAAGATAACCGCACCAGAACCGGCTAAAAAATTTCGTCTAGAACAACTCATATCATTTGCCCTCCTCTTCACGCAATTCGTTGAAGTCTTTATGGCAATCGACACACATCTTAATTGTCGTTTTGTGGTCATAAGACAAGGCTTTTGCTTTTTCCGCGTGAACAGAATGACAATTGCTGCACGTCAGGTTTTTAGCATGAACATCGTGAGTCCAATTGGCTTTACGTAATTCTGGAGGTTGGTGGCAGTCGGTACAGAGTTGGTTAGCCTTCAGTATTGCAACAGAGTTAAGCTGCGTTTTGTCGCTGCCGGCTTGGGATTGGGCTTCATGATACTGAATGACGGTTGAAGCACCATCACGATGATCAGGTCCAATGTTGCTATGACACTGGGTACAGTTTACCTCTTTACCTAGTGCCGCCATTGCGTCTTCACCATGCGACCCTGCAAGGGGTTGTTTTGAGTCTTTATGACATTGGACACATTTGTAATCCTTGTCACGAATCAACTCTACCTTATACCGCTGTTGCGCAGCGCCCTCTTGTGGGAATGCAGCGTCGTCGGCAAAGGCATTGAGTGAAAAACCATAAAAAGAAAATGCTAGAAGGGCTTGAAGCATTATCGTTATGGTCAATTTAACATTGCCCATCGTATCCTTTCCTTAAACCATTTCTACCAATCAGTTAGCTGGCAGTTAGGTCGATAATTAATACTTCTTCTCGAGCGAACTCGACAAAATGCTATCAATTCTTATTCAGGAGGAGCCACAACGCTTCACATATTGATCTTATTCCTTCATGGCTGGTTTGCCTACTACCCCTTGATGAATTAGTGAGCAAAGTCACTATATTCTGTGTGTGAATTTTCACATAAACCCCTGTTTTATAATGATAATTAATATCAACAAAACAGGCGGAGCGTAACCCTTTAGGGGTAGATTTATTTGGGTATGATCAAGATCACTGTCGTAAATTGATCTAAAACAGTAAAGGGCCGACATGTAAAAATTTATGTCGATTTGTGACGTATTATTACTTGGTCACCCGCTTATGCCTATAGAGAGCGTTATTTAGCATTAGCACAAGACATCTCCAGTTCTTATTAACGGAAAAGCCCCACAACGCATTTCAACTATTAGAATACGGAGATTACACTGTGAACAAGCATTGGATTATTAGTTCCGTTGCATCGCTGGCAATACTCGGTGCCGCTAGCGCACCCGCCTTTGCTGCAACAAAGGATGGATTGGCTGATCCTCGAAACCAAACCTATGAAGAAAACCACCCTGATCAATACAAGACCTGGAAACAGACCAGCGAAAGTGATGGGATAGAAGATGCACTTAAGCAAGACCCTAACATGGTCATTCTATGGGCCGGGTATGGCTTTGCAAAGGACTACAATAAAGCCCGTGGTCACTTCTTTGCCATCGATGATGTCACCCAAACATTGCGTACTGGTGGACCTACCGACCCGAAGTCCGGACCTATGCCTATGGCATGCTGGAGCTGTAAAAGCCCAGATGTTGCCCGTGTAATCGAAGAGCGAGGCGAAGACGGCTATTTTGAAGGTAAATGGGCTCGCCTTGGTGGTGAAATTTCCAACCCGATCGGTTGTGCCGATTGTCATGACACTCGTAGCGAAAAATTCAAAAATGGTGAACCCGAACTCGCACTGACTCGGCCTTACGTCGAACGAGCATTTGAAGCCATTGGCAAAAAATTTGAAGACCAATCTCGCCTTGACCAACAAGCGTCAGTTTGTGCCCAATGCCACGTCGAGTACTACTTCACTGGACCCAACAAAAGTGTCAAATTCCCCTGGGACCGTGGCACCAGAGTTGGTGAAATGGAGCAATACTATGACGACATCGAATTTAAAGATTGGCAGCATGCTGTCTCTAAAGCGCCGATGTTAAAAGCGCAGCACCCTGGTTTTGAAACATGGCGTGAAGGCATACATGGTAAAAACGGCGTCGTTTGTGTTGACTGCCATATGCCGAAGGTAACTAAAGAAGATGGGACGGTTTACACCGACCACAAAGTCGGCAACCCGTTTGATCGCTTTGAAGACACCTGTGCAAATTGTCATACGCAGAGCAAAGATCAACTGCAAGGCATTGTTTCATCGCGTAAAGCACAAGTACTCAACATGAAGCTCACCGCAGAGAAGCAAATTGTTGCCGCGCACTTCGAAGCGGGCGCCGCATGGGATGCCGGTGCAACTGAAGAAGAAATGAAGCCTATCTTAATGGACATTCGTCATGCTCAATGGCGCTGGGACTATGCTATTGCATCACATGGCGTCCATATGCACGCACCAGAGGTGGCTTTAGAAGTGCTTGGCACGTCAGTGGGTAAGGCTGCAGACGCTCGAGCCAAACTCATCCGCCTACTCGCGAAAAAAGGCATTACAGACCCAGTTGAAATTCCAGATATTTCAACCAAAGAAAAAGCACAGGCCGCATTGGGTATGGATATGGATAAAATGAACGCAGAGAAACAACACTTCCTAGAAACTGTCGTACCACAATGGGAAGCAGAGAAAGAAGCAAGAGAATCAAAATACTGATTATCCGTGTTTTAACGATTCAACGTCAAAAACCGGTGCGTGGGGGTAACGTTTAAAATCAATACCTCCATGTTCACCGATAGACACTTGCGTGACCTATGCGATTGTTTGCCAAAGCCCTAACCAAAAGTTAGGGCTTTTTACTGCTTTCTACTATAACCTTTTATTAATAACCCCTTAACCTATTGCTGCTATCTCTATGTTGTATCAATCTATAATGTCAGCATGCCGCAAAGTTCAATAGAAGGTCATTATGAAATTACGTTTGCTCACTTGTTTATGTTTTCTTAGCTCACCTATCCTTGCTGGTACCTACAACAGTGTATCCGTCGGTACCACAAGCGAAGGTGGTTTTGGGGTTGGGCTTTATCATGATCGTAACCTGAGCTTCGGCTTCTATTCCAACCTTGCTGGGGGCACAGGACCAAACAATGATGACTTTGCGCTAAATGTCGGCGTCGTTAAATCGTTAAGTGAAAACATTGTCGGTTATGTCGGAGCTGGCGTCGCCAATCGAAGTATTGAAAAGCTCGATGACGTCCCTTTCAAAGAGTATGAGTCAGACTTACGATTCAACGGCAATATCGGTCTTTTGTTTAAAACTAGTGTCACCGGTTTTACCGCCGACGTTGGTTACAACACAGGATTAGAATCTGCATTCTTTGGGATTGGATACACGTATTAACGTTCATTGCAAAAGTCATTTTGTGCTGCAAGTTCTTCGTGGTGGGCAACTTTCCACCCAACGAATCAAACCCTCCTTCCACCTGCCTAGCAATGTAACGCCGTACAGGGGCGACTACCAATAGTTCTCACTAGCAAACTGCCCCGGCTTTTTACGCAAGTGCTTAGAGAGCCCTAGGTCAACCAACGTCTGACTGGTATCTTTAACCATCTGAGGGTTTCCACATAGATAAACAAAGCTTCGAGCCGGATCGAGTTTTTCACCCAGCGTTTGTTGTATCACACCGCTTATCAATAACTCTGGTATACGCCCGCGCAGACTGTCGTCATGCGATTCCCTAGACACGACGGAAAGGTAACTAAAAGCATCCCCCAATCGTTCACTACACGCTGCGATTTGATCCGGGTAAACCAATTCACTCGCGGTGCGCACGGCATGTATTAGATTGACCTTATCGAACCGTTCGCCAATTGAGTCATCCTCTATCATTGATAAAAATGGACCAACAGCGGTACCCGTTGCTAGCATCCACAGTTCACGCGCTGTATCCGGGATTTCATCCAATGTCATAAAACCTGAAGCTTGCTTACCCACGTAGACCGCGTCGCCCACGCTCAGCGCATTTAGCTTTGGCGATAGCAGCCCTGAATCATCAGCGACGATCAGAAACTCTAGATGTTGATACCCATAGGCGTGTTGAGGATGGTTAACCATCGAGTAAGCACGCCTCGCCCATTCACCATTGTCGTTAATTAGACCGAGCTTTGTAAACTGACCCGCGACATAAGGCGTGATTGGTGCAGAGATCTCTAAACTAAACAATTTATCCGTCCAGTTTTTTTTTGCTAATACGCGTCCTTCTATAAGGCCATTCGGTACATCTTGCATTCGATACCTCTTTTGAAAATGACACAAACTATATCTATATTAGGTCGTTATTGGAGATTACTTAAACTACAATTTAAAAATATCTTGTGTACTTAATTGATATAGTTGTGAAAGATTCATCACGTTTTCCGGTCTATGTATAATACGAGTTATTGAAGGAACAGTGACCAAACATTATGAAGCCATGTTTTCCAGCTCTCCCCCATACTGCAGAAAGTCAAAGCCCAGTGAAGCAATGGCTCGAAACGCATTGTGCGCAGCCCATTGTCTTCAGCGATGCCCAACACGTAGCCCTTGCGCGATTACTCCCATTACTAATCTGCGGCGAGCAATCTTCCCAATGGGTTTTCCATAACGAGGTACAACGTCAACGTGAATCTAACCCAGTACTCGAGGCTGCACAGGATTTCGAATCGATTGTTGCCGATGAACAATATCATGAGGAAGCACTAGAGTGGGTTCGCAACTCTCTCAGTGAACCCGCCGATATTGTTCAAATAAAACGACGTAGCCAACGTTTTTTTGCTTCATTAGGAGTCAAGCAAAGCTTCGATATACATTTTGCGCAGATCGCCTGTCTCGATGCGTTGGTATGTCGACTCATGTTAGCGATAGAGAAAGGCAGCTTTGATACTCGCCACCCGTTTGTGCTGTTATGTCGCGCAATAAAACAAGATGAGGCCAAGCATGTCACCTTATCGAAAAGGCATGCCATTACGCTCGGTTTTGACAGTACACAATGGCGAGATTTTCAACTTAACATTTCCAAACGCTTGTACGAATTACTTGCCACAGAGCGAGCAGCTTTCAACACCATTGGTGTAAACCTCGACGACATTTTCAATGCTAAGGATGAACATTAATGACCACGACTTTCTTACCCGGCCAAGTCAAACTCCTTGCTGCAGGTCACGCGTTTCCAGACCAACAGTTAGACAACGATCAGCTGCTTACGGCATTGGAGAAACTATCTGGTCGACGTTATGCAAAAATTGCCGCTCGAATTGCACCTTTTTTAGGTATTAAACAACGTCATTTTTGTCGCAGTATTCACGACCACGTCAGCAACCCTAATCCGAGCAATTCAGACTTAGTCGTCGAAGTCATGCACCGATTAATGATTCAATCTCAAACCTCACTCAGTGATTTAGACTACCTAATAGGTCACACTACCACCCCTGACACTCAACTGCCGCCAAGCATTGCTTGGGTCACCGAGAAGCTTAAATTTCATGGACCATTCATGGAGTTAAGACAAGCTTGTACTGGGTTTGCAAGTGCACTGCAAATCGCGATACCTCGCATTACCCTGCTTGGAAAGCCAGTGGCGCTCGTTGGAAGTGAAACGGGCTCCGTATACTTTGATTATAGAGAAGAGTTCTTAGACCAATCCCAGCTGGTCAACTACATGCAAATGGGCGATGGTGCTGGCGGAGTCATACTCGGCGCTGATGACGGCTCGCAACGCGGTATTATCTCCCACTGCTATATGGGACAAATAGGCTCGGGAATGGAACCCGGTCTTTCGCTCGATGGCGGGTCGTTATCCGTGCACACACAAGAAAGTGTCGCTCGATTCCATCACAATGCCACCAATGTCCGCCAGAGTGGTGAAGCATTATTCAATGCCAGCATAGGGGCACTTCAAGCACAAGGGCATCATATTCATGACTTTGATTACATTATTCCCCATCAAGCTAGCGGTAACATTGACGTTCAATTGAGCGAAGCCTTAGGTATAGAAAAACATAAGATCATCAACGATGCCAAAATATGGGGTAACCTTGGTTCCGCTGCGATATGGGCCAGCTTTGCGAAACTGGTCAACAGCGGCAACCTTCAACCTGGTGATAGGGTCGTGGTTTTGGGCGCGGAAGCCACAAAGTACATGTACGGCGGTTTTATCTACCAACATTAACACCTGACAAGCGAGCGTCCTTGCACTCGCTTGTCACAACATCGAATTCATCATTTTTCACAGTTGAATGTTAAGTGTTAATCGTGATCTATAACGAGTTGTCGTCTAAAAAACATAAAGCTAACCCGATTGTTATTCCATTAGAGCAACGCTTTAGCCTGGTTGATTTTTTCGATTAATGCGGCGCGTTTCACCCCCTGACGATTCGAATCTAGGATGATCGTCCACTGCGTAATCGCGTCCTCATAACGCGAATTAAGGAAATGGTCCGATGCGATTAATAACAGCGCCGTATCATTTTGAGGGTCCATTTCTAGGGCTTTATTCAGCAACACCATAACCTCAGGCGTCATTGACTGCGATGCTGCATAATATTTAGCGGTCGCAATCGCGGCATACTGACCGGCGTATGGGTTATGCGACAAACGGATGGAATAATCGAAACAGGTAATCGCCGATGCAAACTCTCGCGTCTGCATATACATCTGACCCAGTGAAAACCAATTTTTACCATTGTTAGGGTCTTCCGTTAATGCTTCTTGCAGCTCAGCCATCACCATTTCACCATTTTTAAATGGTGGCAATGTCGGTGCCTCCGGCTGTTCTGTTATTAGTTGCTTCCATACAACCAATGAGACGCCACAGACCAATGATGCAAGGACAAGCGCTCGCATCAATGCTTGCCTTTGATTGAGATGCCAACTTTTCTCATCCTTTTGCTTATTGTTAGCGTCGCTCTTATTACGGTCATGCTTACTGGGCGCAAAACCCAAATAAGACACAGCAACGATCAGTAAAAAACAAATGAATACAAATAGTGGAAATAACATACACAAAGCCACAGAGTGAAGAAGGCACTCAGTATACCGCCTCAATACCTTGAGTACGTTAACAACCTATCGAGAGTGTGATGACCTATGCTGATCTTTAGAATAAACGTCTCTTCAACCCTGCTCGCTCTAACACTCGCGTTGAAATTTCCTCTACTGACAATGACGAGGTATTAATATACGGAATCGCTTCCCTACGAAACAACGCCTCAACGCTCGCCAGTTCTTGCAAACATTGCTCTGTACTCGCGTAGTCACTGCCTGCCAAACGATTTTCACGGATTTCAGTCAACCGTTCAGGGTCAATCGTTAATCCAAACAACTTATGACGATGAATTTCAAACTCAGGCAACAAACGTAGCCGTTTTATATCGTCATCAATAAAGGGGTAGTTCACCACACGCAGACCAAATTGCATCGCCATATAAAGACTTGTTGGGGTTTTACCACTTCTTGATACGCCCAATAAAATGATATCGGCTTGTTCAATGTTCTTCAGCGACACACCGTCATCATGCGCCAACGTATATTCGATGGCGGCAATACGATCAAAGTATTTATCAGAATCTTTAGCAACGCTATGTGAACGCTGTAATTTGGGTGTTGGTTCCATTTTCAGGTCACCTTGCACCTGCGCCACCATGCTTTCCAAGACATCATAACTGTGCGCACACGCCGCGAGTAATTTAGTCCGAATTTGAGGAAGAACAATAGAAAAAAACACGAGGGGTTTAACGCCGTGACGTTCATAAGATTGATTAATTTCTCTAATGAGTTCATCTACCTTATGTTCGCTTTCCACAAACGGAAACGTTTTTTCTCTAGCAGTAATGGCAAACTGCCCCAAAACCACATGTCCCAATGTCTCACAAGTAATCGCTGTTCCGTCAGAAACGTAGAATACGTCACGACTTTGGCCTAAATTCTTCATTTTATAGTTAAGTTATCAGATTATTTTAAGTAGGATGCGTTACATAATATCGATAACAAACCCTAGCATTCAATAACGTCCCCCCACAGTTTTGAAAAATAATGTTAACTATTTTCCAACTGAATACGTAATCGTTTGCTTATTACCCTACGCTGCAATGTTTCTGGAGAAAGACATGCAAAAAAATACCCTCTGGTTCGATGGCCTATCGATGGAAGATGTCGACAAAGTCGGCGGAAAAAATGCTTCATTAGGTGAAATGGTGTCAAACCTTTCTAATGCTGGTGTTTCTGTCCCAAACGGCTTTGCCACCACGTCTCACGCGTTCAATCAGTTCCTAGATTTTGAAGGTCTTGATGAGCGCATCCACGGTTTATTAGATGAACTAGATGTTGACGATGTTGACGCTCTGCGAAAGACAGGTGCAATGATTCGTCAATGGGTGCTCGATGCCCCGTTCCCTGCCGATCTTGAACAAGATATTCGTACTAATTATTCTGAATTGATTAATGACAACCCGGCTTTATCCGTGGCCGTGCGTTCTTCGGCTACGGCAGAAGATCTGCCCGACGCGTCTTTTGCAGGCCAGCAAGAAACCTTTTTGAACGTGCACGGTATTGACGCTGTACTGGAAGCGACTAAGCACGTCTATGCCTCGTTGTTTAACGACCGCGCTATCTCTTATCGTGTACACCAAGGGTTTGACCACCGTGGTATCTCACTCTCGGCAGGCATCCAGCGCATGGTTCGTTCGGACAAAGCCTCTTCTGGTGTCATGTTTACGCTAGACACCGAGACGGGCTTTGACCAAGTCGTATTTATCACGTCGGCTTGGGGATTGGGTGAGATGGTCGTACAAGGTGCCGTCAACCCTGACGAATTCTATGTCCACAAGCCACTGCTTGAAACAGGCCAAGCCCCTATCGTGAAAAAAACGTTTGGGTCTAAACTCATCAAAATGATTTACTCTTCCAATCAAGAAATTGGTAAGCAAGTCGATATCGTTGACACAACAGAGCAAGAACAAAACCAATTCTCATTAACCGATGATGAGATTAAAGAGCTCGCAAAACAAGCGATGATCATTGAAAAGCACTATCAACGTCCGATGGACATTGAATGGGCCAAAGATGGTTTTGACGGCAAGCTGTATATCGTACAAGCTCGCCCAGAAACAGTATGCTCACAAAACGAGAAAAACGTTATTGAGCGCTTCCAACTTAATAGCAAGGCTAAGGTGTTGGTAGAAGGTCGCTCAATTGGCCAACGCATCGGAAGCGGTCCTGTTCGCTTAGTAGATTCTTTAGATCAAATGTCATTGGTGCAAGAAGGCGACGTGCTTGTCACTGACATGACGGACCCAGATTGGGAGCCAGTGATGAAAAAAGCATCGGCAATCGTGACTAATCGCGGTGGCCGAACTTGTCATGCCGCGATTATTGCTCGTGAGCTTGGTATTCCTGCGATTGTGGGCTGTGGCGATGCCACATCTTCTTTATCAGACAGCTCTATTGTGACCGTCTCATGTTCAGAAGGGGAAACGGGTTACGTTTATGAAGGCGAGCTGGATTTTGAAATCCGACGCTCTGCGGTTGATGAGCTGCCAATGTTACCGACCAAGGTCATGATGAATGTGGGTAATCCAGATCGAGCGTTTGATTTTGCACAGCTTCCTAATGAAGGTGTAGGGTTGGCTCGATTAGAATTCATCATCAACAAGATGATAGGTATTCACCCCAAAGCACTGCTTAACTTTGATGCACAAACTGAAGCGCTACAAGCCGACATCACTCAACGTATACGCGGTTATCGAGACCCCATCGATTTTTATGTCAGTAAGCTCACCGAAGGCATCGCAACGATCGCGGCAGCTTTTTGGCCAAAACGTGTCATCGTGCGAATGTCTGATTTTAAATCAAATGAGTACAGCAACCTAGTTGGTGGCGCAAGTTTTGAACCGCACGAAGAAAACCCAATGTTGGGCTTCCGTGGTGCGTCTCGATATATTTCACCGGCATTTGAAGATTGTTTTGAGCTTGAAACTCAGGCAATTAAACGCGTCCGCAACGAAATGGGACTGAAAAATGTTGAGATAATGATTCCTTTCGTACGTACGCCAAGTGAGGCCGCATCTGTCATCGACCTACTGGCAAAGTTTGACCTTCGTCGTGGTGAAGAAGGCCTCAAAGTCATTATGATGTGCGAGCTTCCATCCAATGCAGTATTGGCCGATGAGTTCTTAAAGTATTTTGATGGGTTCTCAATCGGATCCAATGACATGACGCAACTTACCTTGGGGCTAGATCGTGATTCCGGTGATGTCGCTCACCTATTTGATGAGCGCAACCCAGCGGTCAAGGCCATGCTCAAGATGTCGATTGATGCGGCCACCAAAGCTGGCAAATATGTTGGTATCTGTGGTCAAGGACCATCGGATCACGATGACCTCGCGTTATGGCTCATGCAGCAAGGGATCAGCTCTGTATCATTGAATCCCGATACCGTTATTGATACATGGGTTAAATTAGGTAAAGTCGTAGATAAATAGCGCGGCTCGCTGTAATTAGACTTATTAACGCTTTAGGCGTTGGCGTTACTAGCCAACGCCTTTTTATTTCGACTCCGACCACACTGCGAATTCATTACCACTAGGTTCTAGAAAATGAAAGCGACAACCGCCGGGGAAATCAAAAACTTCACGAATAACTTTGCCGTTATGAGCGATGACTTTTTGATACGTTTCTTGGATATTACTGCTGTAAAACACTAGTAGAGCACCGCCCTGCGCGGATACTGAACTCAAATCTGCTTGGTAGAACCCACCATTTAACCCTTGGCTGGAGAACGCACTATACTCATCGCCATAGTCTTGAAACTCCCAACCAAACACTGCAGTAAAAAATGATTTGCTCGCGCTCAAATCACATGCCGCAAATTCAACATAGTCTAACTTTTCATGCTTACTCATTATGTGTCTCCTCAGTTGCCGTCTTTCGTTGACTGCGTGCCAACGCTAAGGTTCTGCTGGTCATGGATAGAGTATAGAGGTCACCTAAGAAAATACCGTCGAGCGGATCGCTATTCGGGCAACCGAATTCTCTGGTAGCGAGCAAATCTAGGAATGCCGTTTTCTGTCCAACCATTATGTTTGAACGTCACGATATCACCGAGTTTAGGTGGGTCATTTCTTTCTCTATCACTAAATCCCGTCCCAATATAAAACTGGGTCCCACCCTTCAACTCCACTAAAACCGCTCCCATCTTTCCCTTGTACTTTCCTTTCCCCGCCTTATATCCCACGACTGTCGCTTCCGAGTCTTGATTGGTCTTCATTTTTAACAAAGAAGTATTACGACCAGCAAGATATACGCTCATTCGCGATTTCAACATCAAACCCTCACCTCCAGCACGCGATACCGTTTCTAAAAGGTGCTGCAAGGATTCATGCGATTCAATGTCGGTCTGCTCTACACATTTAACATGTTTCACAGACAAGTTTTGACACAATGAAGTAAGAAACTGATAACGCTCTTCAAACGCCCCAATATGATCCGGGGAGTCAAATAACATGAAGTGTATTTGTCGCCATGCCTCGTGGTTAGGTTCGGCGTCTAAGACCGTGCGTTGTACCAATGCAAACTGCCCTCGCCCAGCCCAAAGTTCCCCTTCAACGGGGAAGTCTGGTAGAACTGCGATAAACCAATCAGGCGCATGAAGCTCTCGACCTGAGCGCGAAATTAATTGCTGACCGGTCCAGATTGCACGAATCCCGTCGAGTTTTTCGCTAACAAAATAATCTTGGACATTGATAGTGTGATGATAATTGATTGCGTTGACGACAGCAGGCGCTTTGCCATTATGTGTCGTCAGGTTGGTAGTACTTTCGGACAACGCACTGGTCGATAGCATGGCAAGAGAAAGCGCACTAGCCGGAAAGGATAATGGATAACGATAATTAGGCAGGAACAAAGCAAACATCCTATAAGACAGACTAGTTTGCCAATTTACATGCGCGATTCGGATCAAGCATTAACATGGCCAAAGAAACTCGACCCATTACGAAGGAAGTCATTATCGCGTTTATTATCAGTTACATAAACGATGTAACTGGGTCAATAGCACGACTATTTCACAGCGCAAGGCGAGGTTCATTTGTTATCAGCATGGGGCTAAAATCAAATGAACCTATACTAAAACGTGCGTTATTGGATACCAAGTTCTTGCTTAAGAGTCGCAATATGGTTGAGATCCATATTGTGTACTTTGAGCATTTGGTCGATTTGGCTTAATCTTGAATTTACTTTGTCATTACGATCGCAAGAATCAGATTTTGCGTCCCATGATGTGCCCTCTAAAAACAAATCACAGTCTTTTTTCAACGACTTACTTTCAGGTAAAAGCTTAGACTTTTCCTGTTCTAACACGGCAACTTCTGTTTTCAACTCACTTTCACGTTTGAATAACTCTTGAGATTGTTCAAACATCGAACTTTGAATATCGGTTTTTCTCACAAGTTTGGTGTTCTTTTCTTCCTGAACCACAATCGCTTGTTTCTGGTTCGCGACCTGTCCCTGCAGCGCTTTATTATCTTTTTCTAGCTTAGCAACCTTGTCATTCAGTTGCTCCAGCTCAACTTGATGCGCCTCGACTTTGGATTCGACTGCCTTACGTAGCTTTAATTGCGCGTCTGAATCGGCTTGGGCAAGTTGGTCCTTAAGCGCTACATCATGTTTTTGAGTCACCTGGAGTGAATTTTGATAGCGAGTATCAAGCTCTTTATAACGCTGCTGCCAATCGTTTTGGGTGATAGTAGCACCAATCAGCCCCCCAGCCGCTAAGCCTAGTGCAGCAGCAATACCAATGTACAAACGGGCACGTTTGTCTTTTTGTTCAATAACAACTACTTCTTCATCGTGTTGTTGATTTTCAGTTTTATTTTCCATACGGGCCCCTGTAAAGCGTGTACATACATTTTCTATTTGAGAGGAATATTTCGCGTACCGCTTAACGAATCAGTTCAGTGACCACGAGCGTGGCGACATAAACGGCAAAACCTGACAACAAGGTGACAATGACACCTTTTTGTACTTTTTCATTCGTTCGATACCTAAAAAGTATAAATGCCAACGCAATTAAAAATACAATAGCAATTAAACGAGTCATAACAGCTCCTTTAGCCACAAGGCTAAAAAGTACACAAAATAGCGTATTTCCAAAGGGTTACCTTGACTGTACGCTACTCTAACTTAATACAATTTGCGTTAAGTCAGAAACTTGTTCAAATATAACAAATGGCGGACCAGAGCACTCGATTTACCGAAATAAAATTGTAAATTTATTCATGACTTATCTATTTAACTGCGCTACGATTGCTCCCGCAGATTATCTAACATTAGATAATTGTTCCGATGAAGACAGCAGGAGAGCGGTTATTAACTGAATTATTACATTTAGTTAACTAAACCCACCGAAGAAGTAAATCTTTCAGGTGCTTTATTCTGAGAAATCAGACTTCGATTTAATCGAAGTATAAAGTGAGGACTGTTGTTGGAGGAACCTCTGGAGAGAACCGTTAAATCGGTCGCCGAAGGAGCAAGCTCGACGCATACGTTGAGTGAAACTCTCAGGCAAAAGGACAGAGGAGAGAATAACAACATTGAACAACTCACCGTTTTCATGAGTGGTAATGTACGTTGGATGCTTGCGTCTAATGGATTACTGCCGTTTCTCTCTTCTCCTTAAATTATGTTTTATTAAGGGGAAATCATGAACAATCTACAATCTACGCTTCAAACCATCGACAATTTTGTCTGGGGCCCGCCACTTTTAATTCTGCTTGTGGGCACGGGTATCTATTTCACACTGAAACTTGGCTTACTGCAATTTAGATATTTGCCAACCGCACTCCGTCTCGTCTTTTCAAAAGATAAATCCACTAATGGCGATATTTCTAGCTTTGCAGCACTTTGTACTGCTCTCTCAGCGACCATCGGCACCGGTAATATTGTTGGGGTAGCCACCGCAATTAAACTTGGCGGACCTGGTGCGCTATTTTGGATGTGGCTTGCCGCTGTGTTTGGAATGGCGACTAAATATGCGGAATGTCTGCTGGCGGTCAAATATAGAAAAGTCGATGACAAGGGCCAAATGCTGGGTGGCCCTATGTACTACCTTCGCGATGGCGTCGGCTCTCGCGTGCTCGCGACAATGTTTGCCGTTTTCGCGTTAGGCGTCGCGTGTTTCGGTATTGGTACATTTCCACAGGTGAATGCCATCCTTGATGCCAGCGAGATTTCATACGGTATTTCGCGTGAGATCTCAGCAACGGTACTGACATTGCTCGTCGCCTTTGTGACGTTAGGTGGTATCAAATCCATCGCGAAGGTCGCGGGTAAAGTGGTCCCTGCCATGGCTGTTTTCTATGTTATTGCCTGCATGAGTGTCATCATCATGAATGCTGATCAGTTGCTGGCGGCCGTGACGCTCGTAGTAACTTCTGCATTTACCGGCACCGCAGCAACAGGGGGATTTGTTGGCGCGAGCATCATGCTTGCGATTCAATCGGGCATCGCACGTGGGGTGTTTTCCAATGAGAGTGGATTAGGAAGCGCCCCTATGGCCGCCGCCGCTGCGCAAACGGATAGCTGTGTGCGTCAGGGCTTAATATCAATGACCGGTACCTTCATCGATACCATCATTATTTGTACGATGACCGGGTTAGCGTTGATTCTAACGGGTGCATGGCAAACTGATTTTGCTGGCGCAGCGATGACAACCCACGCCTTCGCGGTGGGTTTAAACAGTGACACGTTAGGCCCATTATTAGTGTCTACTGGCCTAATCTTCTTTGCATTCACCACCATCCTAGGTTGGAACTATTATGGTGAACGCTGCGTGGTTTACTTAATGGGCACCAAAGCCGTACTACCCTATAAAATCATCTTCGTCGGCTTGGTTGCCTCAGGGGCATTCTTGCATCTCGACATGATTTGGATAATTGCTGATATTGTGAATGGTTTGATGGCTATCCCTAATCTAATTGGCTTAGTTCTTCTTAGACATGTCGTCATTGAAGAGACCAAATTGTATTTTTCTCAGCAACGCGATGGTAAGCAACCGCTGCAACAAGCTTCACTGTAACCATCCCCCTAAACAGTGGTCACTTAGGAACACCGTTTAAATGCACAAGGCCACTCGTGGTGGCAAATTGTGATGTGATTGCTGATAGTTCATCCGTTAATTTCTAGGCGGGACTGACAAATAAAAAAGGGCATCGTCATGGAAGCGATGCCCTTTCAAATCATTTGAATGTCTTTATGTCACATTCTGGAATAAGTCATTTTAGGATGTTAACGACGAAGACGAAACACCAACATAACAAGCGCGGGAACGGCTACCATAATTGGCAATACTGCCGTATGTAGTAATAAAGAACCGATGCTACTGTACGAAATCAGAGCTTCAACTGAAAAGTAACCTAAAAGCAGAACAAGAGTAATGCTAAGTGAACACAATAATTCTTTCAGACACATCACCGATCGAGGCGCACAAAACTGGCTCGCAATGGCAAAAAGTAACATACCCAACGTCAAAGCAAGCCAACTTAAAAACATAGGGTACGGCCAAATCATTGATATCGTCCCCGCCACGGCTGTCATAATGAGCCAAAGGGTTACTTTGGTAAACGTATAATCTTCACTCACTGCAATACTTAAATAGTGACGAATAAAATGCCAGGACACCAACGCCCCTAATATTGCTCCAGCCAGCATATCCGATAAGAACGAGGCACCACTTATAAACTGGTAAAAAGCGAGCAATGCCATCAGTGCTATCGCCACAATAGTAAACACTCTCACAAGCCTTTGTTTTATCTGAGTTATCACAATACTTGAGATACATACCCAATTTGCCAAATACAAATCAGGAAAACTGAAACCACTACGCTCAGTAAAGTTAATCGACGGTATGTAGGCATGAGGAACAGGAAAGGCAAACCCTTGTTTTACCACTAAGATAAACAAAGAGGTCGCTGTGACAGCAAACACCAATTGCGCAGTGAAATACCGTCCCCACAACCAAATAAATAATGGCAGAAACGACACAAGCAACAACGGTTGAGTGAGAACTTGAAGAATTCTACCACCAGCAATAATAATATCTCTAAGCCAGATTGGCGCATCAATCACGGCTTCTTGTGCACTTAGCAACCACCCCAACTCGATCTGATGTAACTTAGGCGCAGCGCTAATAAGGTTATCAACATATTGCACAGGCTGATGCGACGCATTGTAAAGTACCGCTACGACTTGTGGCCATTGCTTTGGGTAACGGTAGTCTGATGGAGTAATCGCATTAGGCGCAACAAACCGAGCACTACGAACTTCGACTCCGTAATGAGGGGCAAAATATATTGGTAGCTCCACCCCAATGCCTGTGTTGTTTTCTTTGTAAGCAATAACATCAGACTCGGCATCGCAGTCGTAAAAAACGGCCGTACGAGTTCGTAACAGTTCAGAGCCGACGTTGACGACGAGCCCCGCCTCTTCCCATGTTTCACGCTGCGCGGCGAGGCGCGGGTTTTCATTGTTTTCAATCGTTCCACCAGGGAGAGAGAGCTTCCCTGTCACGATTTCACTGACCAGAAGAATACGGTCATTATTGCGGACGATACAAAGCGCCCCTCTCACACTCGACGGCAAAGGCTCGTCCGAAAGAGAAACTAAAGGCATCGAAATAGCGTCACCTTGCGTGGTCGTTGATAGAGACTCAACGTTGGCAACCGCAAAGCTGATATGTAAAAGTGTAAGCGAAAGTCCAAGGACTAGATGGCTCAAAAATTGAGTCACAAAACTACCTAAATTATATTTTTTTTCTAAGACAATGAATGTGCGAAGAAAATCCCACATTTTTATACAAATTGAGTGCAGGCTGATTAAAGTCCCATACTTCTACCATGAGTTGCTTAACGCCGAGTTCTTTCAGGCGTTGCTCTACACTGCACAACAACGCTTTGCCAAGACCGGTATTTCGATATTTAGGCTCGGTATAAAGCTCATCCACATTACCAACGAAAATAGGCTTACTAATCGGTGAGGTAAGCTCACAAAATTGTGCGCTGACAAAACCAATGATGTCATCACCAAGCTCCGCGACCAAGACTAAACAATCCGGGGAATCCAAATAACGAGCAATACTTTTCTCTTCTTGAACTTCATCTGCCGTTTTAAAGTCTTCGGGCACAGCATTATGATGATGCTCATGCAGGGCATGCATCAGTTCATTGAGCATTTCTATATCCGCTAGCTTTGCTGCGCGTATTTTATAGCTGGATGATGTCATAGCGTTATGAATGTAATACAGAGTGAAGGAAGCGACCAAAAATGTGCGCACAGTGTGAGGGTTTTGTCAGGTATGTGCAAATGAAATTCTAATCGTGATCTCACCGAGGTGTGATTTGGGGAGAATATCACATTATTAACAAATCACGACAGCGTTGACAGCTATACTAATGGTACGTGTCTTATTGATAGCAGCGTCCGTTGTTCAGTTCCCCTGTGTAACAATGCAGCCTCACTTAGCGCCCCTGCTTGACCTTAATCCGCTAGCAGTGCACGAAGGAGATGTTTATGAATCGGTTATCTTCCTCCAGAGCGCTAATTTTATCTAAAAAACAAACACTTTCTTGGTATTTTCGCATACTGTTATCGGCTGCTCTGATCTCTGGGTTATCTTTCACTAATCGGTTAAACGCTAACACAGATAGGTTAAATGCTAGCCCTAATAGCTTAAACGCTAAACCCAACGCCTCCTCTGACCAAACAGCATTCATTCCGATAAAGTGTCTGCTTAAGGGAAGTACTGATCATTTTTGGTTTTATCAAACGCAACTCGTTTATCAAAGTGACCAATTCGCTCTATTTCAAAACTTCAAAGGACGGGTTGTAACGCAGATTGATCTCACAAACGGTCAGTTTAGCCGCACCACTTACATTGGTGCCCCCTTTACAGCAAAACACCAAATACTATTTGGTCGCTGTCAGGAACCGGCTCACGTACTCAAAATATGGGCAGTGAGCGCGATCCCTTTTGATCAGTAAATAGAAATTGAATTCGTTAACTATTGCGTAAACGAGCGTTTGTATCAGTTAATGTTTAACGGCCTTGCCCGTTAATTGCTATGCAACGCATCCTCAATTTCATTTAGACTTGCGGGATCATCAATGGTTGATGGAACGACGTAAGCCTCACCATCTGCAATTTGACGAATGACACGGCGAAGGATTTTTCCTGAGCGGGTTTTCGGTAATCGTTCAACCACCAACGCATGCTTAAAACACGCTACAGCACCAATTTCCTGCCTAACTTTGCCAATCAGTTCACCTTGCAGCGCTAGGCTATCAATTTTCACCCCATCTTTGAGTACTACCAAACCAAGTGGTAACTGCCCTTTTAATTCGTCATGAACACCTACGACTGCACACTCCGCAACGGCAGGGTGCCCCCCAACTATCTCTTCCATCTCTCCAGTAGACAACCTATGACCGGCCACATTGATGACATCATCCACTCGCCCCATGATAAAGAGATAACCATCATCATCAAGATAGCCCCCATCACCTGAAACGTAATAGCCTTCAAACTGGCTCAAATAACCGGACTCAAATCGGTCATGGTTTCGCCAGATCGTGGTGAGACAACTCGGTGGCAATGGCCTTTTCAAAGACACAAAACCTTGCTTACCGGCTGGTAAAGCCTCGCCTAACTCATTTAATATCTCAACCGTAAACCCTGGACTTGGGAGTGTTGATGAACCCGCTTTCACTGGCATGGCCTCTAAACCAATCGGGTTACTGGCAATTGCCCACCCTGTCTCAGTTTGCCACCAATGATCGATCACCGGCTTTTTCGTATGCGTCGTCACCCACTCTAAGGTTGGCGGATCTAATCGTTCGCCCGCCATAAAAATACTGGTGAGATTCGTTAAATTGTATTTATCTAGCTCTAGCCCATCCGGGTCCTCTTTTTTTATCGCTCGAAAAGCGGTCGGGGCAGAGAACAGTACATCAACATGGTACTCATCACAAACGCGCCAAAATGCACCCGGATCAGGCGTGCGTACGGGTTTACCTTCGAACAAGATGGTCGTACAGCCATGTATAAGGGGGGCATAAACAATATACGAGTGGCCAACCACCCACCCGACATCTGATGCTGCCCAAAACACGCCGTCAGTGGGCATGTCATAAATTGCGCTCATCGAATATTTCATGGCTACCGCATGTCCACCGTTATCACGCACCACGCCTTTTGGTTTGCCTGTTGTACCTGACGTGTAAAGAATATAAAGCGGATCCGTTGCCAGCACAGGCACACAATCATGAGGTCGCGCTTCTTGATACGCCACATTCCAGTCAACGTCTCTTGCTTGAGTGAGTTCTGCCACACACTCAGGCCGTTGCCATATCACAACACGATCAGGTTTCCATCGACTGTCCATTATGGCTTTGTCGACTAAGGGTTTATAAGGTAGGACTTTGTTCACTTCAACACCGCAGGATGCAGTGAGAACGACTTTAGGTTCAGCGTCTTCTAATCGCACCGCTAATTCATTGGGCGCAAAGCCACCAAAAACGACAGAATGAATGGCGCCGATACGTGCACAGGCAAGCATTGCAATCGCCGCTTCAGGGATCATCGGCATATAAATGACAACGCGGTCGCCTTTTTCAACGCCCTGATCTGCCAGCATTCCCGCGGTTTTCGCAACGCGCTCTCTCATTTGAAAATAGGTAAAACGCTGCTTAGATTGAGTGACGGGGGAATCGTAAATGAGCGCCGTTTTTTCGCCACGCCCCTGTTCACAATGGTAATCAAGTGCCAACCAACACGTGTTCATAACGCCATCAGCGAACCAACGTTCAATACCGTTGTCATCATAACTGAGAGTCGTTTGGGGAGGCGTAAACCAATCGATTAACGCGGCTTGAGCTTGCCAAAAGACTTCTGGCGTTTCTTTTGCACTTTGATACGCTTTTAAATATTGAGACATTCCTTTTCTCCCTGATTATTCGTTAGCGTCAACGATGTAGGCAGGGACACGAACCCAACCTTCCATTAAAATACGGGCACTGCGGCTCATGACAGCTTTCTCCACTATCCAGTGCGCCTCTTTTACTTCAGACTTCGCACCAACGGTTAATGTGCCAGACGGGTGACCAAAAGTGACGGATTCTCTCACCTCTCCACCTGCGGCTCTGTTCACAATAGTACCGGGGACACTTGCGGCAGAAGCAATGGCAACGGCCGCCGTCCCCATCATGGCATGATGCAACTTGCCCATCGAAAGCGCTCTCACCAAGACATCAATATCGTTTGCTTTAACACGCTTCCCGCTCGATGCCAGGTAGTCTTTCGGCGTGCCAACAAACGCAATCTTTGGAGTGTGTTGCCTATGTTCAGCCGCTTGTAGGTCGTCAATTAAGCCCATTGCTAATGCACCATAGGCTCGAATGGTTTCAAATTTATTCAAGGCAGACGTATCACTATTGATGTCTGATTGTGTTTCAGTACCCAGGTATCCTAACGCTTCGGCGTCCATGAAAATGGTGGGAATACCGGCACTGATCATGGTGGTTTTAAATTGCCCAATACCCGGCACGTCTAACATGTCTGTGACATTACCCGTCGGAAACATCGAGGTGGCGTCATCACTTGGATGATGAAATTCGACCTTTATTTCCGCCGCAGGGTTCGTCACACCATCAAGTTCAAAATCGCCGTGTTCTACCACTTGTCCATTTTTAATCGGGACATAAGCAACAATCGTTTTTTGAATGTTGGCTTGCCAAATTTTTATTGCCACCCATCCATCATGAACAAGCCGCTCTTCGTCAATTAAACCCGCATGGATGGCGAATGGCCCTACGGCAGCCGACAGATTTCCGCAATTGCCACTCCAATCCACAAACGCAGTTTCAATGCCAACCTGACCAAACCAGTAATCGACATCGTGATCTTGATGGCTGCTTTTTGCGACTAACACGGTTTTGCTGGTACTCGAGGTTGCCCCACCCATACCATCAATTTGTTTGCCATAGGGGTCGGGGCTGCCAATCACTCGCATCAACACCTTATCGCGAATAGTACCGGCTTGCTGGGCCTCTTTCGGCAAATCAGCAACGTTAAAAAAAACGCCTTTGCTTGTTCCCCCGCGCATGTAGGTAGCTGGTATACGTAATGACGGTTCTTGTGATGTTATCGACTGCATATCGCCTCCTTAATTAGCTAAAAAGTCTTGCGCGAAGCGTTGTAAAACACCACCGGCATGATAAACATTGACCTCATCTTCAGTATCTAATCGGCACGTCACCGGTACATCCAAACGCTCACCGTTAGTTCGTGTGATGATCAATGCGACATCGCCGCCCGCATCAATATTGCCAGCAACATCGTATTGCTCAGAACCATTCAGGTTTAACGTCTTACGGTTAGTGCCCGATTTAAACTGCAGTGGAAGCACCCCCATCCCGACAAGATTAGTTCTATGGATACGCTCAAACCCTTCCGCCACAATCACTTCAACACCCGCCAGTCTCACCCCTTTCGCGGCCCAGTCTCGCGATGACCCTTGTCCGTAATCTGCACCGGCCACAATAATCAAAGGTTGCTTACGCGCCATGTAGGTTTCAATGGCTTCCCACATGCGCGTGACCTGCCCTTCAGGCTCAATTCGAGTCAATGATCCCTGTTTCGGCTCCCCCCCCTCTAATACCATTTCATTAAACAGCTTGGGGTTGGCAAAGGTCGCGCGTTGCGCGGTTAGATGGTCACCACGGTGTGTTGCATAGGAATTGAAGTCTTCTTCAGGAACCCCCATCGATGTGAGGTATTCTCCCGCCGCACTAGACGCTAAGATGGCGTTAGAAGGTGACAAGTGATCGGTGGTTATATTGTCACCCAATACCGCTAATGCTCGCATACCTTGTAATGTGCGCTTTCCTGCCAGTGCTCCTTGCCAATAAGGAGGACGGCGGATATACGTACTTTGTGGTCGCCATTGATAAAGCGGTTCACTTTGTACATGGCTGTCTTCTAACTTGAACATCTGAATGTAGACTTGCTTGAATTGCTCAGGTCTCACATGTTGATTCACTACGGAATCAATCTCTTCGTCAGTCGGCCAAATGTCACGCAAATAAATAGGTTGTCCCTGTTTATCGGATCCCAGCGCATCTTTCTCTATATCAACGCGCATCGTACCCGCTAACGCATAGGCGACCACTAAGGGTGGCGATGCCAGAAATGCTTGTTTCGCATGCGGGTGAATACGCCCATCAAAGTTGCGATTCCCTGATAGAACCGCTGTGGTATAAAGATCTCGCTCAATGATTTCTTGTTGGATTGTGGGATCAAGCGCGCCGCTCATGCCATTGCATGTGGTACATGCATAGCCCACAATGCCAAAACCAAGCTGCTCTAGCTCAGGCAATAACCCCGACTCTTCCAAATACAACTTAGCAACCTTGGAACCCGGCGCAAAGGATGTTTTCACCCACGGTTTTCGTGCCAACCCTAAGGCATTGGCTTTCTGTGCAATGAGCCCTGCGGCAACGACATTTCTTGGGTTACTGGTATTGGTGCAAGAGGTAATAGCGGCAATAATGACGGCACCGTCAGGCATGACGGTCTCATCCGCGTCATGGCGTCGCTCATTCGGTTGATTGGTACGAGCAAAACCATGCAGAGCAAGCTCTGACGTAGGCAAGCGTCGATGTGGATTTGACGGGCCAGCGAGGTTTCTTTCAACGCTAGACAAGTCAAATTCGAGTTCTCGCTCATAATGAACTTGAGTGAGATCATCGGCCCACAGCCCAGCTTGCTTGGCATAGTTTTCCACTAAGGCAACCTGTTCGGGTTCGCGGCCAGTTAACGTTAAATAACGGATGGTTTGTTCATCGATATAAAACATCCCTGCCGATGCACCATACTCAGGTGTCATATTGGATAGTGTAGCGCGATCACCAATCGTCAAATCTTTTGCGCCTTCGCCAAAGAATTCCAAATAACACGATACCACTCCAGCGTGGCGTAAGAATTCAGTCATTGCCAAGACAATATCGGTGGCAGTAATACCAGGTTGCCGAGTGCCCACCAGCCTCACTCCAACAATATCAGGCATACGCATCATAGAAGGACGCCCTAACATTACTGTCTCAGCCTCTAGCCCCCCTACGCCAATGGCGATAACACCAAGCGCGTCAACATGAGGGGTATGACTATCGGTACCAACACAGGTATCAGGAAATGCCACACCGTCCTTTAATTGAACAACAGGCGACATTTTCTCTAGGTTAATTTGGTGCATAATCCCATTACCAGCGGGGATAACATTAATGTTTTCAAATGCCGTCTTGCACCATTCGATAAAATGAAATCGGTCTTCATTTCGACGGTCTTCAATGGCTCTATTTTGAACGAACGCATCAGGTTCGAAACCGGCATGTTCGACCGCGAGTGAATGATCAACAATAAGTTGTGTTTCCACCACAGGATTAACCTTGGCAGGGTCTCCGCCTTGCTCGGCAATCGCATCTCGCAATCCAGCCAAATCGACTAAAGCCGTTTGGCCCAAGATATCGTGGCAGACGACTCTGGCAGGGTACCAGGGGAAATCTACATCTTGTTTGCGCTCAATAATTTGCTTAAGCGCTGTTGTCAATTGCTCTGGTGGGCAACGGCGGACTAAGTTCTCCGCAAACACACGCGCACTGTACGGGAGCGTCTGATAACTATCAGGCTGGATATCGTCAATGGCCTGTCGTACGTCAAAGTAATCGACATTAGAGTTGGGGAGCGGCTTCCTATAAGAGGTGTTTATCATCATGATTACTCATTGCTGTGCATTCCGTGTAACCGGCGCATTTATGGACTATTGGCTCGTGTTATTGACTAGGCTTGAACTGATTCGCACGCCTCATGTTTATCCCGCAGCTCAATAGGTACCCACGGCATACTTTCTGGTCCTTCATAATCAGCGCTTGGCCGAATGATGCGGTTACTCGCGCGTTGCTCAAAGACGTGAGCCGCCCAGCCGGTCAGCCTGCTCATGACAAAAATAGGCGTGAATAATTTGGTGGGAATATCCATAAAATGATACGCCGATGCATGAAAGAAGTCGGCATTACAAAACAAGCCTTTCTCGCGCTTCATTACCATTTCTACTCGTTCAGACACATCGTATAAATGTGTATCACCCACTGATTCAGACAAGGTTTTCGACCATGATTTAATGAGCGCATTTCGCGGGTCGCTTTCACGATAAATCGCGTGACCAAAGCCCATGATTTTGGCTTTATCTGTCAGCATTTTCATGATGTTATCTTCAGCTTCGGTCGCACTTTTCCAGTCTTGAATCATATCCATTGCCGCTTCATTAGCACCGCCGTGCAACGGGCCACGCAGAGTACCAATAGCTGCCGTTACACAAGAATGAATATCCGATAACGTTGACGCGCAAACTCTCGCGGCAAAGGTTGAGGCATTAAATTCATGCTCGGCGTACAAAATAAGTGAGCAGTGCATCACTTTTTTATGAAGTTCCGACGGTGCTTGCCCTGTTAGCATTTTGAGGAAATAACCACCAATGCTGTCTTCAGAGCAATCGTCGGTATTAATCCGTACCCCGTCATGGCTGAAGCGATACCAATAGCAAATAATGGCGGGAAATAGGGCCAGCATTCGCTCCGTT
Source organism: Vibrio sp. 10N.261.51.F12 (assembly GCF_041471725.1). Classification (NCBI taxonomy): domain Bacteria; kingdom Pseudomonadati; phylum Pseudomonadota; class Gammaproteobacteria; order Vibrionales; family Vibrionaceae; genus Vibrio; species Vibrio sp. 10N.261.51.F12. The sequence goes on from NZ_JBFROV010000014.1 coordinate 101,103, forward strand.
GCCTGTTGTTGAGTAGAAAAGTCATGCTCTTGCTCTAAGTTGCCCAGCATTGAACACCCTGTTCTCATCACATCCATAGGGTGCGCGCTCGCGGGTATCAACTCCAACGCTTGCTTGAGAGGCTCAGGAAGACCACGCAGTGAGGTCAACGTCGACTTATAAGCGTCCAATTCCTGTTGCGTTGGCAAATGGCCTTGCAGTAACAAGTAGGCGACTTCTTCAAATTGAGCATGCTGAGCCAGATCAGTAATGTCGTAGCCACGGTAGGTCAACCCCGCGCCTGACTTCCCCACGGTACATAATGACGTCACCCCTGCGCTCTGGCCTCTAAGCCCGGCTCCACCGATAGTTGAATTTGGCATGTTGAACTCCTTTTCGACTTTCCACGTTTATTGCCCTTTGCGGGTCTATGTGGAAGTGTTTCACATAATAATTGGATTAATTTTCCAAGATGTGCCGATGCGAATAAATCGTTACACCGACGGATCGTTAAATAATTGGTCTAACTTATCTTCGTATTGATGATAATTGAGGTGCTCATAAAGCTCGGCGCGGGTTTGCATATTCGGAATCAGCGCCTCCTGATTGCCCTGAGCCAGCAAATGTTGATAAACATTTTCCGCCGCTTGATTCATTGCTCTAAAGGCCGACAACGGATACAGCACCATATCTACGCCAGCATTGGCTAACTCATGACAACCAAATAAAGGCGTTTGACCAAACTCAGTGATGTTCGCCAAGATAGGAATGTCTCTGTTTGTCGCCTCTGATAGCGCGGCTTTAAACTGTGTGTATTGTTCCAACGTGGTCATGGCTTCTGGGAAGATCATATCCGCTCCTGCTTCAACACAAGCAATTGCACGCTCAATGGCGCTATCCATTCCCTCAACCGCCAAGGCATCCGTGCGAGCCATAATCACAAAGCTTTGTTGTGTTTTGGCATCCACCGCCGCTTTTATTCGGTCTTGCATCTCTTGCATGGAAACAATGGCTTTGTTTGGTCGATGACCGCAACGTTTTTGTGCTACCTGATCTTCAATATGCACGGCCGCCGCGCCTGCTTTTTCCATCGCCTTTATGGTACGGGCAATATTAAAAGCGCCACCAAACCCTGTATCAATATCAACTAAAAGTGGCAGGTCACAGGCGTTAGTAATACGCTCAACATCCACCAGCACATCATTGAGTGTCGTAATACCCAAGTCGGGTAACCCATATGATGCGTTGGCAATGCCGCCACCAGATAAATACACCGCTTGGTGTCCAACATTTTTTGCCATCATGGCGCAATACGGGTTCACCGTACCGACAATCTGCAATGGCTGGTTATTAGTGACGGCGTCACGAAATAATTGTCCTGGAGATGTAGACATGTCATGTTGCTCCCTATTCGTCGTTGTCATTTAAATGCTGTTGTATTAATGCTTTGCTTCGAGAGATATGGCGTCGCATTAATAACTCAGCCAACTCTTCATCTCGATTTTTAATCGCATCAAGGATAAATAAATGTTCTTTCAATGCCGATTCAGGGCGAGAATGTGTTCTCGGCGATTGATATCGGTACATGCGCAGCAAGTGGTATAGCTCATTACACAGCAAATTAATAAGCTGGTTATTCTGGCTTGCTTTAATAATTTGATAGTGAAAATCAAAATCACCATGTTGATGAAAATATGAAGCGCCATCCACCTCATCGATATGTTCAGAATGCTGCTCAAGCAGCAGTTCGAGTTGCTCGACTTCTGACATCGTTATGTGCCGCGCCGCGAGCCTTGCGGCCATACCTTCAAGAGCCTCTCGTACAGAATAAAGCTCCATGAGCTTAGTTTGTGATAGGGTAATCACCCGCGCACCAACATGAGGAATCCGCTCAATAAGCCCAAGTCCTTCTAACCTCATTATCGCTTCTCTTAATGGGCCTCTGCTCACCGAAAACCGCTTTGCTAGCTCCGGCTCAGATATTTTCATTCCCGATGGAATGTCACCATTCACAATATTTTCGATTAACAACTCAGTTAAATTTTCTGACTTTGTTACTTCTTTTATGACGGTGTCATCTTGGCTTGCAACCTTCATATTCATCCATTTCTCACTCAACCGCTTATTCATATTGTCGACAATACCTTTTATAGGGTGAAATTTAAGCACTCTTTCGATCAAATCTCAACCACATTGTCGACAATGTAGACTAATGTCTAATATTTCTCACCCTACGTGAACAGTATGAACAAAATCAAATCTATGCTCTTTATTCTCAATATCGTCTCTATATTGAGCTGCCATTAACAATTCAATAACCTTTAAGCAACCCATAGACGTCACCAGCAACCGTGCAAAAGCTGGCAGACTACGATAGTCAACATAAGGAACGTGAACATGTTTAAGGCATTTAAACCTGCAGTAGCCGCTTCAATTATCTCCGCTACCCTATCTTTCGGCGCATACTCCGCCGATGTCGATAAGATTCATTTCTTGATCCCTGGTGGCGCAGGCGGTGGCTGGGATATGACCGCTCGAGGAACGGGCGATGTGTTAGTCAAAGCCGACATTGTCGACAATGTGTCTTTTCAAAACTTATCTGGTGGTGGGGGCGGTAAAGCAATCGCTCACCTCATTGAAACGGCCCAGCGCCAAGAAGATACCTTGATGGTAAATTCTACCCCTATCGTCGTGCGCTCTTTGACCGGAGTATTTCCACAGTCTTTTCGAGATCTCACTCCTGTTGCCGCGACTATTGCTGACTATGGCGCGATAGTCGCATCGGCTGACTCTCCCTACAATACTTGGGAAGATGTCGTTGCTGACTTTAAAGAAAATCCCAAAAAAGTAAAAATTGCCGGTGGTTCAGCACGAGGCAGTATGGATCATTTAGTGGTCGCGGCGGCATTCAAAGGAGAAGGGTTTAACCCTAAGAAGGTTCGCTATATTGCTTATGATGCGGGCGGAAAAGCGATGGCAGCATTGCTGTCCGGTGAAACGCAACTTCTTTCCACTGGCCTAGGTGAAGTATTAGAAATGTCTAAGTCTGGGCAAGTAAAAGTACTCGCTGTAACCGCACCAAAGCGCTTAGAAGCAGCGCCAGACATTCCAACCTTAACCGAATATGGCAATGAAACTGTGTTTGCTAACTGGCGTGGATTCTTTGCCGCTCCCGGTATCAGCGAAGAAAAAGTCAGTGAATGGAATGCGGCGTTAAGCAAGATGTACGACACCGAGCAATGGGCGGTTGTCCGCGACCGAAATGGCTGGATTGATAACTATAAAGCCGATAAAGACTTTTATAAGTTCCTAGAGGATCAAGAAACACAAATGGGGGCCTTAATGACCGAACTCGGGTTCCTAAACAAATAGCGACCTTGGCACATTTGGCGATGAGATGACATCTCTTCGCCCGCTTCTTTGCCGGCTATAAGACACAATAACGAACCCTTCAGTTCGTTTTGTGACTCGCTGTACTCCTTTGTTTAATTGGGTATCACTGACACTAATCTTACTCACTGACACTCAGTTCATGAGATTGCGTCAGCTACCCACTTGGGTCGAGCACCTATCGCCCCCTTATGGTCGGCTTTTTTCTTTGTTCAATTTTTATCGCTAAATAGTTGTTGGAGTCCGTTATGCCAGCTTTCACCTCTAGTACGTTTACCAAACAGAATCTCCTGTGCCGTGACCGCGTGGGTGCGATGATTTTTCTTATTTTTTGCCTTGGTTATGGATACCAAGGATCGTTAATCCCAATGTTCCCTGGCGACGAATATGAACCTTTCACCGCCCGTACGCTTCCGACCATTCTTACCTTTATTGGCGTCGGCCTATCTTTGTTATTGTTGGTCACGGGGCAACCCAATCATAAAAATGCAGACAACAAAAACCTGAACTGGTCGTTGCTATCGGGATTCATCATTTTGATGGCGCTGTATGGTGTCGGGCTCACCTATCTTGGTTTTGTACTGGCTACCGGCTTCTTTCTTATGTTCGGTTTTTATTTACTTGGTGAACGACGCAAAAAAATCCTGTTCGGCGCTTCGTTTCCTTTTGTAATCGCTTTTTATCTTATGCTCACTCAGGGTTTAGACATCTACCTTGAACCCGGCATTATTTTTACTCTTTGGTAGGACACCATTATGTTAGACGGAATTTTACAAGGCTTGTCCACGGCCATTATGCCGATGAATATCATGATGGTGATCGTTGGTTGTTTTGTTGGTACTTTCATTGGAATGCTACCGGGTCTTGGCCCAATCTCAGCAATTGCATTGATGATCCCTATTACTTACGGGTTAGACCCATCATCAGGTTTGATTCTGATGGCTGGCGTGTACTATGGCGCGGTATTTGGAGGGTCAACCTCTTCAATTTTAATTAATGCGCCGGGTTGTTCTTCCACCGTTGTTACCGCATTTGATGGCTATCCTATGGCACGTAAAGGCCAGGCAGGTAAAGCCTTAGCTTTAGCGGCCTATTCATCATTTACCGGCGGTACACTTTCCGCAATCATGTTACTGTTCGCCGCACCAGCGTTAGCAAAAGTCTCGTTGAGCTTTCAGTCTTCCGATTACTTTGCTCTTATGCTGGTCGGCTTATCTGCTGTGGCTGCTTTTGCTGGCAAAGGGCAAGTGATTAAAGCTTGGATGATGACGATACTGGGATTAATGATCTCAACCGTTGGCATTGATAAAGGCGTTGGTGTTGAACGCTTTACATTTGGCCTGACCGATCTTATGGACGGCTTTAGTTTCTTATTACTCGCGATGGCTACGTTTGCCTTGGGTGAAACCCTAATGGGCGTATTGAAACCAGAAAAAGACACTCGCGGAGAAGAAAAGAGCCTAATGAGTGACATTGGTAGTATGAAGGTGACTAAGGAAGAGTTTAAGGAAGTCGCTCCCGTGTCTATTCGCTCCTCCATATTGGGTTTTTTCACTGGCGTCTTACCTGGCGCTGGCGCAACCATTGCTGCGTTTTTATCCTATGGGATGGAACGAAACCTGGCTCCTAAAGAAAAACGAGACGAGTTTGGTAAGGGCAGTATCCGTGGTTTAGTCGCTCCTGAGTCCGCGAACAACGCCGCATCAAGTGGTTCATTTGTTCCTTTGTTGACGCTGGGTATCCCCGGTTCAGGCACTACCGCGATTATGCTAGGCGCATTGATTGCTTACGGAATACAGCCTGGGCCTCGCTTATTCGTCGAGCATCCCGATGTCTTTTGGTCTGTGATCATTTCCATGTACTTTGGTAATGTCGTATTGGTAATTTTAAATCTACCTTTGATTCCGTACATCTCAAAACTGCTTGCCGTACCAAGGACTGTACTGCTACCAATGATTATCTTTTTCTCTATCACTGGTGTTTACCTTGTCTCATTCAATACTATGGACGTGTTTATCATGATCTTAGTCGCGATGGCGGCAATTGCTCTCAGGTTAGCGGACTTCCCTCTTGCACCTCTGCTGCTCGGCTTTATCTTAGGCGGCCTAATGGAAGAAAACTTACGCCGCGCACTGATGATTGCCGACGGCGAGCTAAGCTTCCTGTGGGAGCGTCCAATTACGCTAACCTTTACTTCGATTGCTGTTGCCGTGTTGATTGGACCCGTCATCATTTCGCTTATCAAGAAATACTTCTATCAACCGAAAAAGGTAGTGTCTTAAACAGAATAACGCCTTCCCTATACGGGAAGGCGTTATCGATAATTAAGCTACTTGGGTAACACGTGGCTAAGTCTTTTAGGATTAATTTGTTGTTACGCGACCACTAAAACCAACATTGTTTTCACAGCAAATCTCGCCAATATTCAGTATGGTTGGTCGTCTATCTAACGCTAAATTTTAAATACAAAAAAGCCCACATGTAGTGGGCTTTTTTGTATTTAATTTGGTGCCCGCTACTGGACTCGAACCAGTGACACCTTGCATGTCATGCAAGTACTCTAACCAACTGAGCTAAGCGGGCGTTGTTCTAACAGTCTGACTAGCTATTCACATACGTAAATCAAGAAATGGTGCCCGCTACTGGACTCGAACCAGTGACACCTTGCATGTCATGCAAGTACTCTAACCAACTGAGCTAAGCGGGCGTTCTTTCTAACTGTCTTACTCATTCACTTCCTATAAGGAAATATAGAAAATGGTGCCCGCTACTGGACTCGAACCAGTGACACCTTGCATGTCATGCAAGTACTCTAACCAACTGAGCTAAGCGGGCGTTGTTCTTTAGAACGAGGGAGATATTAACGAGAGATATTGGGCTGTGCAAGCACATTTTTGTGTTTTTGATATCGTTTGTCGCTTATATCGCCAGTTCGGTCTGTTTTTGTGCTTTTATCTGCAAATAAACGACTAATTTTCATTTCCTTACGAAGAAAACTAATCCGCGACGTCATCTTCAAATACAACATTGTAGTTCTCTGTGTACTGGCATAACGGTTGTCGGCTACAGGTAAAAAAGCGTCGCCCTTTAAAATTCCCTTGCGTTGCTGTTTTTATATTCATAGGGCTGCCACATCGTTTGCAAAAACGGATTTCTTTCTCAGGTTCGATAAGATCAATGTGAGCCCCAATGAGACGCCGAAGCTTACTGACTTGGTAACTCAGTTTAACGCTCGCACCAATTAATGGAAGCTCTGCCGACTTGCAAACTTGCATGATCAGCTTCTGCCTTTCAATTTTACCCTTATGCAGTTTTTGTCCATCGTCATACTCAATAACAACGCGAGGTTGCAATGTCCTTGGATCGCAGACAACAAAATCAAAATAACTTTTTGCGATCACGTTGTTCGCGATGAACCACTGTTTCTTATTAGCCGTTTGTGTTGGAACGACAACATTCGATAGGTTAACTTTCGTCAGTATGAGTCCATGCTCGCCCACCGCCTCTCGCAACGCATTATAAAATGCCGTCTGCGGCGCGGAAAGAATGGGGCCTTTCGATTTATAACGATAGGTTTTAGTGTCTTCTTGTTTCACAAAGTACTTTTGAGCGACAAAAAACAAACCTACCAACATGGCAAGGACGAGAAATATTTCAATCATTGTATACCCACTACCTTTTCCGCCAATTCATCTCTTCAATAGACACAATGAGAATATTCGCAATGCGATATTTATGCAATATTTGTCACTCTTAAGCTTTGATAACGTACATAAGCGTTTATAATTAAAGAAAATATCAATAACAGGACGTTAAAATGATCATGTATTTACGGAAAATGGCGGCATTTTTGTTTATCGGTTTACTTGCAGGTTGTACGGGGATGCCGGAAACGGTGAAACCGGTGAACGAATTCAACCTCGACCGATACCTAGGGACCTGGTACGAAATCGCTCGTCTGGATCATAGTTTTGAACGAGGCTTAGATAACGTTTCAGCTTCATACTCAGTTAATGAAGACGGTTCCGTGAAAGTACTCAATAGAGGGTGGGATATCGAAGATAAAGAGTGGTCGGAAGCGGAAGGTAAGGCTAAATTTGTTCAAACACCGGACATTGCCCACCTTAAAGTATCGTTTTTTGGGCCGTTCTACGGAAGCTATGTGGTCTACTATCTTGAACAAGATTACTCCGTCGCCTTGGTGAGTGGTTACAACTCTGATTATTTTTGGATTCTATCTCGTACGCCCACGCTTCCGAAAAGCCAACTTGATCAATACATCAACATTGCACAAAAAGCGGGGTTTGACACCAATTCACTTATTTTCCCAAATCAAGACAAAGCGAAGTAACTTATTTCACTAAAGACAGGATGAACTTCTTTGTTTTAATTTTCACCACACGCCAATGAGTCACAGGCTTTCGAGGTGCGGTTTCTAATAGATGGTCCCGCGCCTCGCGATCAAACTGAACGGCACTTCGATGGGCTAACAATACCTGTTTGGCATGCAGGTTATACACTTTTTCGACTGACACACGGTATTGATTGGGATGGAACACTGGAAACGGTGCAACGAGGTGCTTTTTTACCTGAACCATGAGATCAGCCACATAAACAACCGCTTGTTCTTTATGATAAACCGAAATATCTCGGTCGGTATGGCCGGGCGTCGCCAATACTTGCCAATCGGGAAAATGCGGAAGCTGATCGCCGTCGCTTACGCCAAACTGAGGGGAAAGTGTTTTTTGATACCACAAGTTTTTACGCGGTCTCCCCATACGACTGGCCATCCACCACGCCAACAGAAGATCACTCAGATGCATAAAAAAACCATCAACGCCTTGATACCATTGCTTGCTCTCTAGAGATGAAACGATATCACAACCCGATACTTTTCTTAGATGATTTGCAGCACCAGCATGGTCAGGGTGCATGTGCGTCACAACGACTACCTTAAGATCCGAGACGGAACGGCCCAGCTCTTGAGTAATATAATCACATATAAGAGTGACGTCAGCCCGGCTGGCGCCATCGAGTAGCAATAACTTATCTGGATACTCAACCAGATAAATCTGTTGGATATACCCTTTTATATGATGTATTTTCATTAACTTACCAACTGGTCTAATCACTCAATCAAGATAAACGCATATTTACAATTGTGCAACATTCATTTTTTAATCTTTACTTCACGCTTATCGCTTTTTAAAGCAATAATTCATTGTCGTCTCGTTGTCTCGATAATAAAATACATCGTCGTTTGGTCGTTAACCAGAGCACAATTCAATAGGAATCAAACTATGAGCGCCATCATTGCTGGACACCGAGGAGTTGCAGGTACCCATCCAGAAAACACGTTAGCAAGCATTAAAGAAGCACAGCGTCTTGGCGTTAAATGGGTAGAAGTTGATGTACAACCAAGCCTCGACAATGCATTGGTAATTTGTCATGACCATACCGTAGACCGCTGCAGTAATGGGAGTGGTCGAGTCGATGAACTGACTTTATCACAGCTGCAGCAACTGGACTTTGGTGCTTGGAAAGCCGCTCAATTCAAATCAGAGCCCATCTTGACGCTAGAAACATTATTGTCTTATTGTCACGAAAATCAGCTAGCCATTAACTTGGAGATTAAGATTGATAGACACGATGCCAAACACGTCGTCTCTTTAGTGAAATCTGCCATTGACTCAAGTCTTATCGATCGCTCACAGCTCCTTATTTCAAGCTTTAGTGCCGAGGTTATGCAAGAACTCTACGCCGCTAATTTGGATGTGAGACTTGGCGTCTTAGGTAATAGACTCAACAACAAGCTACTAAGGCTGATCGACAGTATCGATGCATTTAGCTGCCACCTAAGCTATCGTTGGTTGACACAGAAACACATTCGCTCTTTGAAGACACGAAATGTCTCGATTTGGTGTTATACCGTCAATAACCCCAAATCTTTTAAACACCTGCAACTTGTCGATGGCATCTTTAGTGATTTTCCTCAACGTTTTAGTGCTCAATAACAGCGACAGAAACAGAGGTATTAAGATAGAGAGTGCGTGATCTTGAAGTGAAGTTTTACAGTAACGGTGCTTTCTAGGACTACCGGGACGACGGCTTCATCGCGGTTGCTATATAGTCGATAAAGACTCTTCTACGAAGAGGCATATATTTGGATTGAGGGAACTGCATGACAACCATCCCCTGATAACGCGAATTCACATTCCAATCAGGCAATACTGGCAAGACTTCTCCCATGAGTAATGCCTCTTGGACAACAAATTCTGGAAAAACACCAATACCCAAGTCTTTTTTAACGGCGTTCAACCTCATTTCTGAATGGTTGACGCTATATCGCCCATCTACTTGTACCTTGATGCTCTCATGCTCTCGAGTAAACAACCATTGATTGTCATTAGGTGTTTCATTGAGGAATAAACACTGATGTTGAACGAGTTGGTTTGGCTCAAACGGAATTCCATTTTTCTGCAAATAAGCTTTGCTCGCACAAAGCACCGTTTTTATATTGCCCAAATTCTTCGCAACCAAATTCTCTCTAGGCGTATGAGTTAACTCAAACACAATATCTAGGTTATGACCAAACGGGTCGATAAAATCGTCACTGACGAACAGCCTTAGTTTTATTTTCGGGTGCAGCTGTAAAAATGACAACAGCATAGGTTCTAAAATATGTCGACTGAACGCTTTTGGCGCCGCGATTCTAAGCTCTCCAGCTGCATTATCGTTGTCAATACTCGTTATGGCAGCGATGTCCGTCGCCGCTTCCATAATTTTCTTACCAAACTCGTAAACGGCTTTCCCCGCATCCGTCATCACTTGTCTACGAGTTGTTCGCTCAAGCAAATCGGTCGAGAGCGCTAACTCTAAGCGACTTACCTGGCGGCTTACTCCAGACGGTGTCACGCCCAGACGCTGTGAGGCAGCGGTAAAACTACCGGCATCCACTACAACCACAAAGGCTGCAATATCGGGCAACAATCCCATCAATTTATTCGTGTCCACAAGTCATCAGTCCTTTGCTTGCCATGTGTATTATCATATTGCTTTCATAAGTTAGCATAAGATTCAACATATTCACGATAGAGCTATAAATTAAATGCTAATAAACCTTAGATATGCATCAAACGCAGCGTCACTCAGCGCAATTTGGGGACTACTTGCCGTTTCAATTTTATGGGGTACTAGCTACGGTGTTTCTAAACCGTTACTTATGCACTTTTCTGTTCAACAAATACTCTTTTTAAGATTTGTGATTGCTTTCGTCGCTCTGGGCATACTCATAATAAAGAACCGCTCTTACCTCGTTTTTTTACATTCGCCACAACCCTATGTAATCGTCGGCGTAAGTACTGGCATCGTACTCACTAGCATTTTTCTGGCAGAAACCTGGGCACTAATGAGCTCACACGCAAATCAAGTTGCCGTATTGATCAGCTTGTGCGTATTATTTACGCCCATTCTAGAGCGCATCTGGCTTAAAGCTGTGCTTCCTCCGTTGCTGTGGATGTATGGTTTGGGCAGTGTCATCGGGGTTATCTTAATAACAGGCGAGCATTCTCTAAATATCAACTTCTCTTCTGGCACTCTATTAATTTTGCTCGCAGCAATACTTCGTGCTGTTATGGTCGTGAGTTGTCGAAAAGCATTTAGCACCTATGAACTACAAACCGATGTTGTGACGTTTATTCAACTTTCCATCGTTACCACGGTTTCCTTGATTCTAGTGATTCAGGATGCCAGCCACCCTTCCCTTATTCATACACTTAAGTTTGCTTCCACCCAAGATTATTTGAGCATTGTTTATCTTGCTCTTGGCTGTACATTGCTGGCTTTTATTCTTCAAAATCATTCGGTCAAATCACTCGATGCAAGCCATGCATCCTTATTGATGGGGACGGAACCTTTATTTGGTTTGCTTTTTTCTGTCATCTTTCTCCAAGAGACGTTACTGCCATTGCAGTGGGCTGGAAGTCTACTGATTGTTTGCGCTACGATGATAGCCTGTTACCAATTTTCCAACCATAATCGAACAAAACTCGACCGATAAAACAACATTGCCGTGCTTTATTTGATTTACCTCAGGTCTAGCACGTAAAGATAGGGTGTAAAGTAATCCTCCCTGTTCTCAATGCGAAGTAATCCTATGACCCATGTAAATACGGACCGTTTGGTCAACCATTTCTTTGATCTCATCAAAATCGACAGCGAATCTGGTAACGAAAAAGCCATTGCAGAAGCAATATCTGAGCAACTTGGTGAGCTTGGGTTTACAGTAAGTAAACTGCCTGTACCCGAACAATACACCAATGGTTTTAACGTTTATGGCCGCTTAGACGGCACGTTAGATGGAAGCATTGTATTCAGTGCCCATATGGATACGGTCACACCAGGTATCGGTATCGAACCCATTATTGAAGATGGCATCATTCGCTCTAAAGGCAATACGATCCTTGGTGGCGACGACAAATCCGGTATTGCGGCAGTGATCGAAGCGGTTCGTTGTTTAAAGGAACAAAACATCGCGCATAAGACCATCGAAGTCGCGTTTACCGTGCATGAAGAAGGCGGTTTGTTCGGCTCTGAATATTTCGATATGTCATTTATTCAATCTGACAACGCTATCGTTCTTGATACTGGTGGTCCTATTGGCACCATCGTGACTGGGGCGCCGGGTCAACAAAAGATCATCGCGAAAATCACAGGGCGTCCAGCCCATGCTGGCTTAGCACCAGAAGAAGGCATTAGCGCTGCGAGTGTTGCAGCGGACGCGATTTCTAACATGAAACTTCTCCGTATCGACGAAGAAACAACAGCAAACATTGGTATGGTAAATGGTGGGCAGGCAACCAATATCGTCATGCCTGAGATGACTGTCGTTGCAGAAGCTCGCTCGTTAAACAGTGAAAAACTCACCGCACAAGTCGACCATATGGTTCAAACGTTCCAAGCCTCTGCGGCTAAATTTGGTGCGACAATTGAAGTAACATCAACCCGAGCTTACGATGCGTTCGTGATCGCAGAAGATAACCCTCATGTTCAGCATGTTAAAGCCGCATTTGCTAAAAATAACATTACGGCTAAGACGAAACATACTGGTGGTGGAAGCGATGCGAATAACTTTAACAAGAAGGGTCTGACAACCGTCAACCTTTCAACAGGGATGGCGAAAGTTCACACCACTGAAGAGTACATTGCGATTGCCGATATGGTGAAAATCACTGATTTTGTGATCACATACGTTACAGAGTAACGTCTGTACATTTTTGACCGGTACTGACAGCCATCACGACGACACGTGATGGCTTTTTTCTATCTTAACCTCTGGTAAGCATGAGCGACTGTCTAAGTATAGAAATACATTCATTGTATCCACCAGATAAACTCCCAACTTAACAACGCTATAAAAACTCAAAATCATCGATAGCTTTTCTTGCTTCCACTAACGTGCATCCAGATTCATGCATCAGCTCAGCAATCGTTACATTTGGGTTCTTTTCTAAGACTTGCTGAATTGGCGACTTGTATTCCGCAAGGACCTTATCGACCGCAACTGAAATCCAGCCCACCCCAGACTGAAACGCAAACTCTGTTAGAGAATGAGCGTTACCCGTAAGAGTCCAGTGTCGAGACCGACGAATACGCTTGAGTTGGCACTGTTGTTCTGTCGCAAGTTGAAGTAAACGCTGTTTATCTTCCACTCGGTGGACGAAGCTGTTGAGCTTAATCGTAATTAGAAGCCGCGATATTTCCAAAACTGCCCCTCGTCCCTTGCGATAACTTTAAACTTCTTTTGCGCCACTATCTTGCCTTGCAGAGTCATTTCCATCCTCCATTCCCCTAAATTACTTTCAAGCCCTTGGGTTGGGTGGAGTAATTGGATGGTGTCGCCTAAATAAAAATCCCAATCATTACTATTGATGTGCTCTTCACCATCAAACGGGTCAAGAATTTGTCCCTTCTTACCCACAATACCAGGATGAAAAATACAAAATTGAATGCGTTCGCCCTTTGCTTTTTTAATGTTGACCGTAAAGCCAAACTCAACATGTTCATCAGCGGTCACTGTGGTAGTAAAGTCTTGTATTTTAGGAAGTTCTTTTGAACCAGAATCCCAAGTTGAATAAATACCATAAGACGTCATTTCAACCGTTGGGGAACGTTTTGCCATGTACAGGTTCCTGTTAATAAATAAAAATTGCGTGTCGCTGAACAACTATTTAATCAATCTTGCCAACGTCGGCGCATTTTATCAATGACAGCGTCACTCACACCATGAATATTCTGATACTGTCCCTTGCACACCTTCACTTCTAATGTTGCCTTGTAGCGCTTCGCCAGCTGTTGGTAAACCTTCATTTCCCAGCGGCGTACAAACGTGTTGGCTACCACAACATCCTTGCCTAGTTTCAACTGCTTTTCAGTTTCACCTTGGCACCACAGGTGAGCCTGCTCGATACAACTGGCATCATACTGATATTGTCCTTTATCGTTCAAAAAGAACATATCGGCTTCAATATGAACCGCATCGAAGCTTTTCGCTAAGGTGGATTTTCCTGAACCTGGCAAGCCACGAATTAATATCAATTTCAACACAACTTCCTAATAATCAACCGCTTTAGTCACAATGAATCCAGTATACCGGAATAACGCTCGCTCAGGAGTAAAACTCAGATAAGACAAGCGCTTCGATAATTCAATAACAATTAACGGTCGACAAGGTAAAAAGATTCGGTTAACTTTAGATGTATAGACGTCCAGAAGACCAGATAGCTTAGGGAGTAAGCTGTGCCAATTAAGATTCCTGACCAATTGCCTGCATCCGATGTATTGCGTGAAGAAAATATTTTTGTGATGCCTGAAACACGTGCATCCTCTCAGGAGATCCGTCCCCTTAAGGTTTTAATCCTCAACTTAATGCCCAAGAAAATTGAGGCTGAAACTCAATTTCTAAGATTATTATCAAACAGCCCGTTACAAGTCGATATCGAGTTGTTACGCATTGATGACCGACCAAGTAAAAACACACCCACCGAGCATTTAGACAATTTCTACCGTCAATTTGAAATGGTCAAAGATCGTAATTTTGATGGGTTGATTATTACCGGTGCCCCCCTTGGGCTCGTGCAATTCGAAGATGTGATGTATTGGGATCACCTACAAACCATCATGAATTGGGCGCATCACCATGTGACATCCACTTTATATGTATGCTGGGCAGCCCAAGCAGGGTTAAAGTTGTTGTATAACCTTCCTAAGCGCACACGTAAAGAAAAGCTGTCTGGTGTTTATCATCATTCCATCCTACAGCCTTATCATCCCGTCTTACGTGGGTTCGATGATTCTTTTGTCGCACCTCATTCACGCTATGCCGACTTCTCTGTGGAATATTTAGAAGAGCACACCGACCTTGATATCCTAGCGACATCAGACGTTGCGGGTGTCTATCTCGCGGCAACAAAAGACAAACGAAACGTATTTGTCACTGGCCACCCTGAATACGAAGCCCATACTCTTCACAATGAATACGTACGCGATCTCGGCGAAGGGATGGAGCCGACTATTCCAGTGAACTACTACCCTAATGATGATCCGGATAATAAACCTATCGCAAGTTGGAGAAGTCATGGTCATCTGCTGTTCGCAAACTGGTTAAATTATTGCGTCTACCAGCAAACACCTTACGATCTAGAGCATTTCAGTGCCGATAATTTTACTGTCACTGAGTGAGTTCACGACGTGATTGTTGAAGAACTAATCAGTAGCCAATAACTAAACCGGCGTTAACCGTGCCTTCTATTCCCTAAATGCGAAAGCCCCAGTGACAACCATCACTGGGGCATTTTTGTATCCGCTTATCAATTATCCACTTATCAATTGTTAGTGAGGCTATGCGTATTAGCGAAGCTCACGTCTCAAGATTTTACCAACGTTAGTTTTTGGTAGTGACTCTCGGTACTCTATGACTTTAGGGATTTTATAACCCGTTAAATATTGGCGACAATGCTTTTTAATCTCTTCTACTGTCACCTGTCCATTTGTAACAACAACCAGTTTTACGCGCTCACCGGCGACATCATCAGGCACACCAATTGCCGCCGCTTCAATGATCTTTGGGTGCAACGTCGCGACTTCTTCTATTTCGGTAGGAAAAACATTGAAGCCAGACACCAGAATCATGTCTTTTTTTCTATCTTCAATGTAAAAGATTCCTTGCTCGTCCATTCTGCCAATATCGCCTGAGAACAGCCAACCATCATCCGTCAGCACGGCCTTCGTTTCCGCGTCTTGTTTCCAGTAACCTTTCATGACTTGGTCACCACGGATCTGAATTTCACCCACCTCGTTAATGCCCAATGCCTTGCCTTCTTCATCAACAATACGCAGCTCAGTGCTTGGCAAAGGGACGCCAACGGCAGGCACAAAAGATTGTTGAGTATGGACGCCACCAGCAACCACAGGCGAACATTCCGTTAAGCCGTACCCTTCGATAATCGGCATTCCTGTAATTTTCTGCCACTCTTCAGCGACGTGTTTTTGTGTGGCCATGCCACCAGCGATCGTAAATCCTGCATGTGAGAAATCGAGTTCTTTAAATTTTGCATGATTGTTGAGCGCTGAGAACAAAGTATTCAAGCCAAAGACCATGGTAAATGGATATTTGCTCAGGTCATTCACGAAGGCATTGAGATCTCTCGGATTGGTAATCAACAGGTTGGTCGCCCCCATATACATCATCAGCATCATGCTGACTGAGTTCGCAAAAATATGGTAAAGCGGCAGCGGCGTTACTGCGTATTCCTGCTCAAGCGAGGTTCGAGGACCAAAATGACCAAACACTTGCAACACGTTTGCAATAATATTTCGATGTGTAAGCATCGCTCCTTTTGCCAGACCGGTCGTACCGCCCGTGTACTGTAAGTACGCTAAGTCGCTGCTTTCTATTTTCGGTGGGTTGAACTCTAGCTTTCTTCCTTCTGTCAGTACTCGGCGCAGTGAAATAGCACCAGGTAAATGATACTTCGGCACCATCTTTTTGACGTATTTAACGACAAAATTGACTAAAGTTCGTTTATGAGGCGCTAATGCATCACCGATACTGGTCAACACAACATGTTTAATGCTGGTTTTCGCGACCACTTTTTGCAGATTCTCGCCAAAATTGGTCACCGCTACGATAATCGTTGCACCAGAATCACGGAGCTGGTGCTCCAGCTCTCTTGGCGTATAAAGAGGATTAACATTAACCACGACAAGACCAGCTTTTAGCGCCCCCAAAATCGTGATTGGGTATTGCAATAAGTTTGGCATCATTAGGGCGATTCTATCGCCTTTTTTTGCACCCAACTTGACCTGAAGGTAGGCGGCAAATGCATCGCTCTTTTCATTGAGCTCTCGATAACTAAGGGAGTGCCCCATATTCACGAAAGCGGTTTTCTCAGCATGTTCGGTAAACGAGTGTTCAAATAACTCGTTTATATTGTTGTAACGGTCAATATTTACATTTTCCGGCACATCATCAGGATAGGTATTTAACCAAGGTTTTTGTTCAATTGTCATCGTCATATGGCTCATTATTTCTTCTTGTTAACTGTATCGAAATTCACTGTTCAGATACAGATTAGAGTTAATATTCCAACTCTGTTTGCTCGTTATTTAAACGAATAATGAACATCTATCGAGTTATTTTTGCGCACTCACTCGCACACACATCTTCACGCCTGCCAGCTATAAATCTAAGTGCTTATTATGATTCTAAAACGCCGTCGCGAAGGAGTGTAAGGCAATGATTAAATGGCTCGTATCCCTAATTGGTATACTAATAGTGAGCGGTTGTGTAACGATAGATGAGGGAGCAGACCGCCAGCAACGAGATCCCGTCTCCATTGCTGAATCTCGTATAGCACTGGGCCTTGGCTATATGAACCAAGGCGATTACGCTCGCGCTAAGCAAAATTTTGAAAAAGCGATGGAACATGCACCCAATTATTACCGTTCTACTCTAACAATGGCGCATTATTTCGAAACCGTAGGCGACGACGACAACGCTAAAGCAATGTATCAACGTAGCATTCGTATGCATCCACATAATGGTAATGTTCTTAATAACTACGGGGCTTTTCTGTGCAAACAAGGCGATTTTATCGACGCCGATCGCTATTTCAATCGCGCCATCGATCAACCCTATTATTACCTCGTCTCTGCAAGCTACGAAAATGCTGGGTGGTGTGCACTAAAATCAAATGATATTAATAAAGCCAAAACGTACTTTTCTAAAGCATTAGACCATCAACCTCTGCGCCCTAATTCCATAATTCAATTGGCAAAAATAGAAGTTTCACAGAATCAGTTAAAAGAGGCACGCTTACGTCTATTGGCCTTTAATCAACGCTATGGGTACCAAGATCCCAGCCTAAAAGTACTGATTATGCTTGAATCAAAGGCGGGGAATCCCGCCATGGTATCGAAGTATCAAGCACTGTTGTCCAATTAAGGAGTATTCCAATGCCCTGAATTTACAATGAACAGCGCTTGCAACGTGCACACGAAGGCTTATCTGAGTGTTTTACCAAATTGTGCGCGTTGTTTTTTCGGCATGAAGGTCCAGGCGACAAAGCGACTTATCTTCTGTCCTTGAGTCATCTCTTGAATGACGACTTCAGAGACGCCAAGTTTTTCCAGTTGTTTCGTCAATGGCTCAATGTTCTCTTTTTTAGATAACAAGGTACTAAACCAAATCACCTGGTTTGAGTAGCATTGACTCTCATTCGCCATTTTTGATACAAACGCAGACTCACCACCAGGACACCATAGCTCGGCTTTTTGTCCTCCAAAGTTAAGCAACGACGTCTTAGCTGAGGTGGCAGGCTCACTACCTCGCTGTTTACGGTTTAGCCCGAGATTCTTGATTTTTCTTTCGGACCCTTGCTTGGCGTCCTCTAATGACTTGTGGAAAGGAGGGTTACAAATCGTCACGACGAAAAAGTCGCCGGGTTGAATCACGCCGTCAAAAATAGTATTTGCACTACTTTGCAAGCGCACGTCAATTTTATTCAGGAGTTTTACGTTTTGGGATACGATCTTTTTCGCTGACACAACCGCGACAGGATCAATTTCTGAGCCCACCCAATTCCAATGATACTGGGCAGCGCCAATGATTGGATAAATACAGTTGGCACCCACTCCGATATCAAGCGCTTGCACTTTTATCTTCGCTCCTGCAACCGACAAGTCTTGGGTAAGATGCTCATTGATCCAATGTATATAATCCGCTCGTCCTGGAATAGGTGGACACAAAAAACCATCAGGAATATCCCAGTAGTCCAAGCCATATTCGGATAGCAGTAACGCTTTATTAAGCAATTTCACCGCGGCAGGGTCAGAAAACGGGATTGTATCCTGACCTGATGGGTTCAGGGTCATCACCGACTTCAATTCTGGCAACGCTGCTACGAGTGCATCAAAGTCATAACGTCCATGATGACGGTTATTTTTATGCAGGCCCGTTGCATTTCGTATCGTGACCAACGGCATGCCTGAGTCGTTATTTTTTTTTTGATTTGATTTGTAGTGGTTTGGTCTAGCGTTTTTTTGCGTTTTCATGCATCAACTCTTTGTAAATCATAAATAGACGGGCATCAAATTCAAGCTGATGATAATCAGGCTCCATATGACAACACAACTGGTAGAACCCCTTGTCATGCTCTTTTTCTCTCACATGAGCAAGCTCGTGGACAACGAGCATGCGCAATAGAGCTTCCGGTGCGTCTTTGAAAATACTCGCAATACGTATCTCATTTTTCGCTTTTAGTTTTCCGCCATGAATCCGAGACACATAAGTGTGTAAGCCTAACGCATTATTAATAAGATGAATTTTACTGTCCCACACCACTTTCGTAATTGGGGCTGTTTTTTTCATAAAACGTTGTTTAATTTTCATCGTATAGTCAAACAGCGCTTTTTCACTCTTTACTTGATGCGATTCAGGGTAACGCTGCTCAAACCAAGCCACAAAACGACCAGACGCTATCAGGCCTGACACCTGCTCAACCAAGTTCGGGGGATAGCCAGTAATATACTTCAGTGATTGGTGCATGGTGCTCCCCTTTCTAAAAGAGGCGCTATTTTAGCGATGCTCCCGATCGAATGAAAGCGATTCGAATAATATCTCGATTTTATCTTAAGAAAACCCGTCTTTTTATTCTTGAATACCACTCGACATAAGGTGGCATGATAAGCGCAGATCGAGCTATCAACATATTTCTTTAGCACAAAAAAAACCCAACCGAAGTTGGGCTTAATTACATCAGTATAATCCTGAGGAATTAGTATTGCTCTTTTGGCTCAGGAGCGGCTTCCTTTGGAAGCGAAGCGTTCAACAATCCGTACCCTAATACTGCAGCTGTCGTTGAGCCCATCAAGATGCCTAGTCGAGCGTAAGTGTCAAACTCTGGACTCACGCCAACGAATGCAAGTGACGCAATAAAAATCGACATGGTAAACCCGATACCACACAGTACTGACACGGCGAATACTTGCTTAAAGTTCACGCCTTCTGGCAATTTAGCCACGCCTAGTTTCACCGCTGCCCAGCTAAAGGTAAAGATACCAAGTGGCTTACCAATCAATAGCCCCGCAGCGATACCGAGTGGTAGCATTGATGTCAAACCTTCGATTGAAACACCTTGAAGAGAGATGCCCGCGTTGGCGAAAGCAAATATTGGCAAAATACCAAATGCCACATATGGGTGAAGCGCGTGCTCCATATGTTTAAGTGGGGAATGCTCACCAGGTTTGCCTTTGAGTGGAATAGCAAAACCAAGTACCACACCAGCCAACGTAGCATGTACGCCTGAAGCCAATACGCTCACCCACAAGACGAGACCGACCGCGATATAGATTGGCAACTTTGTCACCTGCTTCGAGTTCAACGCAAATAAGAGCGCGGTCATCGCAAAGCCAACTGTCAGCGCTAGTGTCGACAAATCGCTGCTGTAGAACAGAGCAATAATGACGATAACACCTAAGTCATCAATGATAGCAAGTGCTAGCAAGAATACTTTTAATGCCACAGGTACTCGTTTGCCAAGTAGAGCCATGATACCTAGTGCAAATGCAATATCGGTTGCTGCTGGAATCGCCCAACCGCTCATTGCTTCAGGGTCACCGGCATTAAATAGAACATAAATCAGTGCTGGCGCAACCATACCGCCAACCGCGGCAATTGCAGGGAAAATAGCCGTTTCGCGAGACTTCAATGCCCCTTCTAAAAGCTCTCTTTTAACTTCCAAACCAATCAGCATGAAGAAGATCGCCATTAGGCCATCATTGATCCAGTGTGAAATAGATAAACCGAAGACGTAGGTATGAAGTACACCTTGATATAATTCATTGAGAGGAGAGTTAGCAACAACCATCGCAATCGCAGCTGCAATCACCAAGATGATACCACCTGCTGATTCCATCTTAAAAAAGTCACGAATGACGTCGTTCATATATAAACCCTTTATAGTTATTCGTTTTGTTTGAATAGTTAGATTCTATATCTAGTTAAATTACAGAAAAAATCGATTGTTCAGAGGTTAAACATCGGAATAACCGAACATTAAAGGAAAATCATTCGAAAAATCCATTTTATTTTCGCTCATCACCAATCAGTATAGTGCATAATTATCGAGAAAAGACTAAACCGCCGCCTTGGGTAGGCGGCTGTCAATATCATCTTGATTAATTAAATTTAGAGAAAAAAATGATGGAATACAAATGTTGTTGAGTTACAACATTTATGCAGTAACAAGAGGGGGAGATCTTGCTCAATATCCGTTGAGCTGCATGTAACCTGATGCCGAGTGTGTACCTGTTGTGTGAATTGGCCCCTGCCATTGAGGTACCACAAAATTCACCCAGTTAACGTTATCGTCCGCTTTTATGGTCACATCAATACCATACTTGGGCGCGCTTATACTCCACGTTAAAGGCACGCGAGCCCCCGTATCCACTTGGGTATAATTCAACACCCGTAACGCGATATCATCAGCGTCAATGGTGGTCACAGCACCTGATTGGTCAATCAAACTTGCGCTAGTGAACGGCATATTTCTGTTGTATCGATACTGACTCACTGTCAGTACCTTGTCCGCTGACAAACGAATAGCAAAATTATCTTCACCAACCGAGCTTCGCCCGACTAACTCACTGCCCCACTCTTTTGAAAGCCATGCGCTTCCAGTCACCGATAATTTTTGTCCATCGGCTAATGCTATTTGACCCGATGCAGAGATAAAAGGCGCTTCAAAAACATAAGACGCTCGCGACAGCAAGTCATGTTTCGCATGATAGCCGTTCTCTCCGATGATGGCATACTTGCCTTTCTGCTCAAGCTGCAAGTTAATCTTAAATTTCTCGGTCGCGATTTTTAGATTACCAGGCATCGGATCTCTCGACAGAGAACGCCAAGACCAGTCATCAATCCATACTCTGAATGGACGACTGACACCACCCGCTTGTCCAATGCCTCCGCGCGATATGCGTTGGTCGGTAAACATTCCCAGATGACTGGTTAGAACAACATTGGAAATATAGATTTGAGGGTCTTCCCACCCTGTTTTAACTCGGTCATCACTGGCATAGCGAAAGAAGCGCCATCTCAGCCAATAGGTCTGCCCATGTTGATCGGTCAATTCTGTAACAAGCTGCCACCATTCATGGTGGAACTCAGGATGAAAACTAAAATCCTCCGGAAGTTTAACCGCGCGGTCAGGCAATACGGGTTCAAATACTTTCTTTCCTGGTGAACCAAATATAGTGTTGATGTGTGCCGTCTTAGAGCGGGTAATACGTTCTTCTTCATCTTTAACAACCCATACAAACGAAGCCGTAACCACAACGACTAAGCAACTGAAAAAGATTATTTTTTGAAGTCGGGTCATTTACAAAGCGTCTCTTAACGAATTAATAGGCGAATTTCGAATCAATCGGAGAACAGGAATAGCACCTGCAACAACCAGAGCAAGTAAACTCCACAAACTGGTGGTGAGATACTGCCAAGGTACGATTTGCAGTTGTAGAGACCAACCAAATGACTGCTTAATAACAATATCAACAATCAATTGCGCTAATGCAATGCCCAATGGCATAGCGATAGCGGCCGAAATCAAGCCAAAGACCAGTAACTGTAATCCACCTACGATAACGAGCTCACGCCCAGATATCCCAAAACAACGCAATAAAGACGTATGTCGTTGCCTCGAAACCTCACCCGCGATTGTCGCAAAGAAGATACCAAACACGGCAATAACCAATGTGATGTTACCTAGTGTGTCTGCAATCGCGAATGTTCGATCAAACGTCTGCATTGCTTCACGGTGAATCGTTGTATTATCGTAAATTCGTTCAGTATTTAGCCTAAAGGTACTTTGCAGACGTCTTTGTACCATGACTGAATGTTCTTTGTCGTTTAATACTGCGCCAAGCGCCACGTCTCCAGAGCCAGCAAAACTTGCTAACCAACGGTTTTGTGACATAAGAACCTGATCGTAAGGGTTACCATAGTCATAGTAGACCCCGATCACCTGCCAGTTTTTACCTAATGGTTTACCCAAATCTAGATAATCACCAGGCCTCAACTTTTGTTTCAGCGCCATCGATTCACTGATCATTACGCCTTTGGAATGATGCAGGTGATACCAATAATTAGGAATACCCGTTTTGACCGTCAGCGAATCCAACTCGCCCACAGAGTCTCCTGTACTTACTACTTGCATCATACCATTGTCAGTTGGCACTTCTTCTTCCCAGCGCCACCAGACTCGTTCGACTTCTGGTTGTTCTTCTAACCATTTACTCATGCGATCAGCATTATTGTTTGTCGGGTATACATAAATGTCCGCGGCTAAACGCTGAGTCAACCACCTGTCAGTTGTGTCACGAAAACTACCAACCATGGTCTCCACCCCCATGTTCGCCGCCATCGCAAGCATAAATGCCATATTGGCGACACCACGATAGCTCATACTGGCTGCAGCATCGGCGAAAAACCATCGTACCTTCACCCATTTCAGAGAAAACGATAGCGCAGTAAACACTTTCCAAATAATGAATGGGGTAATCAGCGCCACACTCAATAGCATCAATACTATAATGGCGTAACCGGAACTCTGCGACTTAGGTGCTTGATAGATGGCGATAGCTGCGACACAAAAACCACATGCTACGAATGCCTGCCAAGTAAACTCCGCACCAGTAAAGCGCATCAACGATAAACGGGAAGATAATCGGATCGGTTGCGATTTTAATAAGCGAACCAATGGCCAACCACAAGAGATAACGGCACCAAAGAAAGCCAGCAAGAAGCTGTACATGCTCCACTCCCAACTCCATTCAATGCTCAGTCCAATGTTCGCATCATATAAATCACTGAGGCTTTGTGAGACAGCAGGTATGAGTTGATTCGCAAGAAGCAAACCCAACACATTCCCCCCCCACCAGCTCAGGAATACAAGTCCTGCGAGCTCAAGGCACAGGGCTTGTGCAAGTTGCCATCCGGAAACCCCTAATTGACGTAAGCTGCCCACTAGAGGTTGACGCTGAGCTAGCGATAACGACATCGCCTGGTAGAAAATGAACAACCCAACGACAAAAGACAGCATGCTCATCGCAGTTAAATTAGTGTGAAAAGCTTTCGTGAGCGCCTCAAGCTGAGATTGAGAGCTTCTTGATAATGTCATCCCGTTAGGAATACGTTTACGTAACGCTTCAAGTTTTTCGGATGACATATCACCGCAGGCGATGACGGACAGTCCAGACGATTTTTTAAGGCTACGCAATAGAGACATATCGGCTAGTATGCGCGTCCCACGGATCCCCTTTTTTGTATCAATTTTGATGGGGCCGATCTGTCTGCCCCCTTTGAGAGTAATGATATCTCCCGCCTGCCAACCCTTATGCTCAGCTAAGTCAGCGCTGACGACCACCGTAGTCGGTACCTTCATAAGGTCTTGTGAGGCGAGATCACTGATTGTGACGGAGTTTTTTAGTTGCAACAATGCGACAGGGTCGACGCCAACTAAATTTAACTCTAAATCATCCGCCGTCATCACTTTATGCATATCAAACGGTACACACTGCTTAAAACCTTCACGCCTCAGTTGAACATAAAAGCCTTGAGGGATTTTTGTTTCTGCATGCTTGGGACGAATTCGATAGGGAACGGGGTTGGCAAATAGCTTCTCACCACTGGCATAAGCCTGTTTAGCATGGTGATTGATCGCGGTTACGCCCACAAGAAGTGAAACACCGAGTGTTAAGCCTAACCAGACGAGTAGAATTTGGAGTGGGTGACGGCGATAGTGCCCAAGTAGCGCTTTAACTACGGGCAATAACATGCAGGTGTCCTCCTTGGAGGCGAATACAACCGTCCATATGGCTTGCCACCTTTTCACTGTGTGTCACCACCAGTAAAGTACATTTTAGCTGACTGGTTAACGAAGTAAGAAGGCGCATCACGGCCTCAGCATTTCGCTCATCTAAGCTGCCTGTCGGTTCATCTGCTAAAAGAATTTTGGGTTCCATATAAAGCGCTCGAGCAATGGCAGCACGCTGTTGTTGTCCACCCGATATCTCTTCAGGGTAGCGCCCTAATAAAGCCATGAGGTCAAGCGCGGAAAGAATTTGACGCCACAAGCCCCTATCTTCTGGGAGACCTTTTATTTGACGGCAAAAGCGGATGTTGTCGGCGACGTTGAGCGTTGGAAGCAAATTAAACTGCTGGAAGATATGCCCAATGTTGTTTCGACGATACGCGGTTCGCATGTTTTCCGTCGAATCGTGCATCGCGAAATCGGGATACCATATTTCACCAGAATCAACACTGTCTATCCCT
The DNA here is from genome assembly GCF_041471725.1 of Vibrio sp. 10N.261.51.F12. Taxonomy (NCBI): domain Bacteria; kingdom Pseudomonadati; phylum Pseudomonadota; class Gammaproteobacteria; order Vibrionales; family Vibrionaceae; genus Vibrio; species Vibrio sp. 10N.261.51.F12. The sequence goes on from NZ_JBFROV010000014.1 coordinate 126,361, forward strand.
GCGAGAAGATTGAGTAAAGTACTCTTACCTGAACCACTCTCACCCATCAAAGCTAATTGTTCACCTTGTGACACTGTCAACTCTGCACCTTGCAGTACAGGGTGAAACTCACCACCATCGATATAGCCTTTACTTAGGTCAGATAATTTAAGCACTACTACACTTCAATCACACACAAAATTGGAGTGTGAATTTACACTAAAAACCCCAAGGTAGGAAGCCAAAATGGTCTGTTAAAGGTGAACTATCCGATTTTCACATCTAGATAAGAATGAAATATCGTTTTTTCGCAAAAGCTGTCGTGATGGCATTCAGTTAGTTATATTGCAGAAAACGGTGATGTCTTTATATTTCGCACAGCAAAAATCAGAAAATATGTTAAGTTTTAATAAGATAATACTTATTATTTGATAAATGGAGTGACAAATGAAACGTATTTTGGTCCTTGGCGCGTCCGGTTACGTCGGTTCACAGTTAATTCCATTATTATTGGAGCAAGGCCATGAAGTTACCGCGGCCGCTCGTCAAATCGAATACCTCAAAGCTCGGGTCATGCCACACTCCCAACTAACATTCGAGTACCTTGATTTAGCTGACCGCAAAGCCACGATGGCAATCGTGCCTAATTTTGATGTTATCTATTTTCTCGTGCATGGCATGGCGCATGGTCATGATTTCCTTGACTACGAACTCACGTTAGCCCAAAACGTTAAGGATGCACTCGATATCAGCACCGTTAAACACGTGATTTATTTAAGTGCCATTCAGCCTCAAACTGGTAACTCCAGTCACCTGGCAGCGCGAAAAGCAACCGGTGATTTACTAAGAACCAGTTCTGTCGCGATTACAGAGTTGAGAGCGGGCGTTATCATTGGCCCAGGATCCGCCGCCTATGAGATCATGCGTGACTTTGTCTACAACCTGCCGATTCTTATTGCACCTAAATGGGTCGATTCAAAAGCCAATCCTATTGCGCTTGAAAACCTCAACCATTATCTACTTCAGCTAGCCAAAGATGAACGACCACAAACCGTTATTTACGAGGTCGGTGGGCCCGACGTACTCTCCTATCACGAGCAATTTCGTATTATTTGCGACAGCATTAACAAGCCACTACGCCTTTGGGCTACAAGCCTACTGACTCCAAGGCTAGCTTCGTATTGGCTAGGCATCGTCACCTCGGTACCTTCAAGTATTGGGCGCGCCTTATTGGCGGGGTTAGAGCATGATTTTATTGCCGACTCGACCAAAATCCAAACCCGTTACCCTCAGCGATTAATTTCTTATGAGGAAGCAGTAAAAACGAGCGTCGCTAAAGATGGAGATTTTGTTCTTAGTAATGTTTGGGGCTTTGATCCGAGTGCGTTAACACGCTGGCAGGCAGGTTATGGTTATTATCCCAAGAAAACAGGTGCAACGTTCTCCACGACTAAATCAAGTGAGGCGCTTTGGGATGTAGTGAAACAAATTGGCAGCCCTAAAGAAGGCTACTTTTTTGCTAATAGCTTATGGCGCACAAGGGAATGGTTAGATATTTTCTTTGGTGGCGGGCGGCCTAAGAGGCGCATACCGAAAGGGCCAACGCTTCAGGTCGGTGATTTTATTGATTCATGGAAAGTCATTCGCTGTGAACAACCGGGCTTTCTCTCTTTACTCTTTGGAATGAAAGGGCCGGGTTTAGGAAGGTTGGAATTTACCATCACGGATCTCGGAGATAGGCGAGAGATTAACATCTCGGCTTGGTGGCACCCGCAGGGCTTTTTAGGGCTTCTTTACTGGTTCGCCATGATGCCTGCTCATCTTTTCATTTTTAAAGGTATGGTACGCGCCGTTTGCAAGAAGGCTAAAGGGTAGAAATTTACGCTCAGCGGCAGTGAGAACTGGAGTGCCTAAAGCAAGCGCTCTATTTGATGTCCACAGCCCCACGCGCATAAACCCTACCGGCGATGAACCGAGTTGTATTCAGATGTTAACCATGATTCTTCTAATTACAATTTGGTTTTTCATTGGCTCGACCGATACGGTATATCTTTTCGGCTCGAGTCCCAAAGAACCAAAAGCTGATTGCTAAAATCGCGAAGAGTACGGCTTTATGCGTCCCTTCCCAAAAATACTCAATAAAACGCGTGTAGAGATTGATGAAGATAAAAATCAAACCAAACCCTCTAGTCAGTTCATCATCATATTTCATACCATGATACAGCGATGCAATAGACGCAATAAGCAGTAGTACCGACCAGTGAATCAAAGAGAATTGATCGACACCACTCCATGCCGACCAATCACCAAAATTGCCAAAAATCGACATCAGCCACATGGATATAAAGAAAACAGAAAGCCCTACCGCGCGAGTAGTTGCGACAAAGTCTTCTTTTGAATCCCAACGGCGCAGTGCCCACGAGCTAGCGCCAATAAGTAGCGAGCCAAACAGCACAAAACGCAGCGGAAAGTTTAAACCAATAAAATAACCCAATTCGCTGGCCTGATAGGTTTCAAACCCAAACCAACAACCGAGCGTTAATAGGGCGCACAACCAAACGATCAAAGATGGTATCCAGAGCCCTAATACCCCGTAAACAAATGCAGCGAGTAGGATCAGTTTTGCTAAACTGTCCGCTTGGATCACCTGCCCAAGAAAATAAATCGACAATGCAGTACTGACTATTCCCAATACAAATAGGGCTTCATTACTAAACATTTTGTCCGGTGAAAGCCGCTTGCGGCGAAGCCCAAAGGTATAAAAAAGCCCTGAAATCAACGCGAAAAATCCACTTTTAACAATGTCTGGCGCCGTGAATATCTCTTCAAACAACTTAATTAGCCACTCATCAAGTAGCACCGATAACACTGAGAACACGATACAAACAATGGCTATCCAGAATGAGTATTTGGCGATTATCGACCAATCTATGTTGGCTATTTGATAGCTACCTTTGAGTTTTTTAGAATCCTCTGAGGTAATGATCCCCTCCTCCAGCCATTGGTCAATCGTACGATCTACAACACGACTTTCTGTTTTCGATAGTTTCATTCTAAAACTCTTCTACTCAAACTTTATTTAGGTATTAGTGAATGTGGTGCATAAGCCTAACCAAAAACAACGTCACACCGTTTAGCATTTAGCGGCGCCGTCACTATGACATAACGAGATTCAAGTTTGGTCAATTCAGTGTGGTTTGTTTCAAACGCCGTTACCTCAGCGCTTGAATGGTATTACTCATTATACTTGCACACTGAGTAATACTTTACTTCAAGACAAGGCAATTCTCTAATAATGCGATAGGAATGATACGGTGAATGTGGAATGGTGCCGCGCGAATATCATCTCGATTCGCCAGCTCTCCCAACACGTCACGACAAAACCACCAAGCAAAGCGGCCCATCTATGCAACCAATAGCGGCACATGCGTTCAAAAATCAAGTCCTGTCTGCGTCTCCATCAATCTCAGAACCCTAATTCTCTGAACGCGTTGTATAAGCAATTCGCTTTCTATAAACGCGATATCCCAACGCCAACAACAAGCATAGAATCGCGGGAGGCATTAATGCATAAAAAGCCAGATAATTAAATAAAATCGTGCCTGCTAAGCCGCCAGACACAAAGCCACATAATATAATGACAAACAATTTAGCCTTGCGCTTATCAAAGCTTTCACCTCTCAACGTGGAACCAATCATGATCCCGAGGTCGGTAACAATCCCAGTAACGTGCGTGGTCCTTACTACCGCGCCGCTGAACGTCGTTGCCAATGCATTTTGCAACCCACAGGCAGCCGACGCAAAATAACTGCCAGTTTGAGAGTTGTGAGCTAAGAAATACGTCGCCAAGATCAATAACGCCCCCTCAATACACAATAACCATTCATATTGACGCCCCAATTTCAATGAAACGTTGGAGATAAACACCCCTGAGATAGCCGACCCCACTAAAAAACTAATAATAATGGCGATTAAGTGACCTGACGTCGACCAGCTATTAAATAGTTGCGTACCGAGTAACGTTGCAGTGCCGGATAAATGTGATATGGCTTGGTGCTGAAAGCCCAGTAAACCTACGGCGTTCACTGTACCGGCAAGCAACGCTAAAATGAATGCGCCGGACTCTATCCAGCGTGGAAGTCTCGAAATCACCCCAATGGCCTTACATGACGTGCCAAACATGCACGTGTTGTTAATAAAAAAGTGAGAGTGGTATGTTCGTTAATATCGTGACTATCGATGCTTAGCTCAAGGCTCAATGACAACATTGCCTTCATTCATGGGCACTATTTGCAGTTAAGGAGTCCGATAGTAAGTAGATTCTATAATCACTAGACCTATACCAAGCTGGCATCATAATCCTATTTTAGCTTCGCGCTTTGATGTCAAACACATAATATGTTGCGGCCCAGCTTCTCCACCAAGATACAGACGCTGAGTATCATTAAATCCGAGCTTTAAATACAGCGACCTTGCTGTCTGATTTTTACAGTTCACAGTAAGATACAAATCCCCGACTTCCTCGCCTAACCAAGTGGAATAGTGATAGGCAATCTGTTCAAGCGCGAGTCTTGCAAATCCGCGCCCCTGATATCGCTGGTCTATAAAAAATGACCTCAAACCAACACTCCCTTGCGGGCAAAATGAGTACCGACTCGAATAAGACCGATCAAGTAAGAAAAATCCCACAGGGGTACTATCATGCCAAATGACCCATTGAGACACCGAGCTTTGCGTACTGCTTTGTTCAATGATGTTGGCAATATCACCAACAAACGCTTTCTGTGCATCCAGCACAGACAAATTCAGCACATTAGTTTGGTTATGGGCTTGTAACCGCTCGATGGTTAGCATTCGTTTGTGCTTCCTTGTCGTGTTAATTTACGATGCGTTCGGACGCCATGTCTTTAACTCGTCCTTTTTAGTGACATTAACCATAAGTCCCAGTAACGCCCTTCGACAAATTTAGTGTTTCTGACAATGTCCGTACGCACAAACCCTAATTTTTGATAGCAATGAATAGCAGAACGGTTATGCGAAAACACTGACAGCGTAATATCGGAACGTTCGTTTTTCGAGGTGGCAAGTGCGAGCAACCGCTTTAACATTCTAAAAGCGAAACCTTGTCCTTGAAAGTCAGGATGAATAAACACTCGACAGATACGTAGCGTGTCATTGTCGACTCGAACTAACTCCACAAACCCAACCTTACGACCATTAACATGGAACAAAAAAGGCTGCGCAGCTTGATTACGATAATGCTCCGTTAATTGTCGATGCGTCAAAGGAAAGGTAAATTGAGGGCCGCTCCATTGATAGTTAAGCGTGTCCGTGTTTATCCAGTCGATGAGTAAAGGATAATCGTTAGATGTAAAAGGGTGCAAAGAACACACTTCCATACCAATGGATGGTTTACTACCCTTTTCCGCTTCAATTTCCATCTAATCATCCTTTGCTACGCCCTTTGGACTCGGCGATAACATCGCTCGGGGCGCCCTACTGAGCCATAGTTAACATCTGCTTCAAGCTCTCCGGTACTAATTAAAAACTCCAGATAGCGCCTAGCCGTCGTTCTGCTCGCCCCTATGTAATCACCGGCTTCATCGGCGGTAAACAGATTCTTATCGACAAAAATAGTCCGTATTTTCTCCAGAGTCACCCCGTCAATGCCTTTCGGTAGATGTTTCTCTGCCGCCGACTCGTTAGAATTATTTTGCATCATCTCATCAACCATTGACTGATCTAAACCGTCTAAATGATGCAACTTCTTCGTTCGTTTTTGGTACTTTTTTAATGCGGCTTCTAGGCGAGGGTACATGACCGGTTTTAAAAGATAGTCAATCACCCCACCCCGCATGGCTTGCTGCAAAGTTTCAACATCTCGCGCCGCTGTGATTAAGATAACATCGCACTGCTGGTTCAACGTTCTCAAACGCCCCAAAATATCGATGCCGGTTCCGTCGGGTAAATGCACATCTAGCATCACCAACTCAGGCTCTAGTAACTCCAGTTGCATCTCTGCTTCTGCGCAAGACGTTGCAATCCCTACGACATCAAACCCACCCATTTTCTCTAGATACCGGCGATGCAGTTCTGCGATTTTTAAATCGTCTTCTATAATCATTGCACGTGTCATTGCACTCATGCCAATCCATCCTTTGGTACATATACTGTGACTCGAGTCCCCATATCATTATTTGCTATCAACTCTAATTGCCCCTGATAGCGCTCGGTTAACTGTTTAACCAAGAATAACCCTACCCCGCGGTTGCTAGGCGACTTGCTCGACACTCCACGTTGTGTCAGAGAGGACACATCTAGATTGGTCGGCAATCCGCAGCCTTTATCAACCACTTCGAGGATTATCTCATTGCCAAAATCACTTACTGACACCTCAACCGTGGCGCGTAATTCTCGGTCATTCGGCATTTTTTGAATCGCCGACAAACTCGCATCAAATGCATTATCAATAAGATTACCGAGAATCGTCACCAAGTCATCTGAGTTCAACGCTGCAGGCATCGGCTCTAAACGAGATTCAGGGTCAACCACTAAGGTTAACCCTAGCTCTCTTGCCCGCTCAGTCTTGCCTAACAACATTCCAGCGATCAATGGGTCACGGATGGTCTCTCTTAAAAACTCGATTAGGGATTGATAGTGCGCGGTTTCTTGCCCGATCATATGTTGTACGGCACTTAATTCCCCCATCTGAAGCATCCCATTAATAGTGTTCAGCTTATTGCGGTGTTCATGGGTTTGAGAGCGTAACATTTCTGCATAAGCCTTCGTTTGTGAAAGTTGATCCGTAAGGTCGTTAATCTCATCTCTTAGACGAAAGCTCGATACGGCCCCGACAACCTTACCGTCGACAAGAATAGGACCGCGGTTAGCGACAATTCTTCGCTGATTTAAATACAACTCAATATCATGATCGACCTCTTGGCTATCGAGTAAATGATGCAAATCCGAATTCGGTAAGACACGAGTTAGTGGCTGGTTAAGTGACGCCTGCTTATCTAGCTGCAATATATCGCAAGCACTGGTATTAATTGAGCGCAGTATTCCATTTGAATCAATGCTGATCACCCCTTCTTTTATGGTGCTCATTGTCACATCCAGTTCACTATACAATCGACCTATTTCTTCGGGCTCGAAGCCCAATATCGCCTTCTGAAAACGCCTAGAAATATAGTTTGATACAATACCATTAGCCACTAAAACCAGTGCCGCCATTCCTAATAAAAAAGCCAAATATGGCTCAATACGGTCTTGAAGCCTATCAAGCAAGTACCCAACCGAAACAACGCCAATAATGTTGCCATCAGCACCGAACACGGCAGCCTTGCCACGCACCGACTTACCTAACGAACCCTCGGCAAACGACACATATGACTGCCCATGCACAAGGGCTTTATCATTGTCGCCCCCTTTCATTGGTTTGCCGATTCGTTCATCAATGGGATGCACCAACCGTATTCCATCACGATCACCGATCACAATAAAAGCCGCCCCTATCATTTCGGTCAGGCCACGGAAACGATGTTGACGAGTTGCCGAGGAACGGTTTTCAATCATGCTTATCACTGAAGAAGATTGCGCTAAAAATGTCGCGACACCTTGTGCTTTAAAGCCCATCTCTTGTTCTTGCGATTGCTTAATATAACTAAACCCAGCCAGTGACAATATCACCAGTTGGAGCAACCCTGACAAGGTCATAATGATCAACATTCGATGACGGAAGCTAAACTGATTCCACTTCATTAATACTCCCTCTTTCATGTTAATACCTTAACAGTCATGTAACATCAATACACTCTGTGTGTCATCGTTCTGTGACACTATTAAGTAATTTATAATTTGTATTCAGCACCATTAACGTGCGATTCATAAGCAAGAAATCCATGTTGCATATAGTTCATTCGAAACGCGGGCTAAGATCACACCACTTTTAGGTTATTTTTAGAACTAATTAGTGCATTTTTTGTATATTAAACGAGCACATCATGGTTAGTGATGGAGCAATAGAGACAACCAAAAATTAACATCTCAGAAAAATAAAAATAATGAGAGCGTATAAGGAACAACGTTATGAAACGTGACTGTTTTGGAATTTGCCTAAATAGGGCTGTGCTGTCAAAGAACCGAGCATCAACTTTCACTCATGTTAGGGCTTACCAACAAAAAGACTCGCAGCTAGCACCCATAGAAGATGACCTGCAGGTCTCTTTTGCTTCCCCGCAAATGTCAGGTAGCGAGGTGCTTAAGGCCATGCTAAAAGCTAAAGATTTGGTATGGAGAGCGGGCTATATCTGCCCCTCCCATTCATAGATAACTCCTACCCTCAAGAGGCTCATAACGAGCCTCTTTCTTTTTTAACGACCTTGTTCAAAAAAAACAAACACTTAACTTCGTAATTTGCCTCTTTGCGTCTACATTAATAGTATTGCACTTATATTTTTTAGAGTATAAACTCTAACTTTTTTAACGTACCGCTTGGAGCAAACATGAAAATTAGGTCCCTGCCTTTGGTTGTGGGCGCATTGTTAGGCACACTCTCGTTTAATGCATGGAGTGCAGACGTCTCTTTCGACGAAGCCTGGCAGCTGCTTCAACAAAACAACAACTCACTCGCGGCGCAACGTGCCAACGTCGAACGATATGGACATTTGAAGAGCGCAACCAGTAATCTAAACCTTCCAAGTGTCACTGTAGGCGCCAACTACACGCGGCTCGACCAAGATGTTACTGTCTCAGGACAGCAACTGGGCGACAGCTTAAGTGGCGTGCCTCAAAGCCCAATTCTAGGGCAATTATTAAGCGGGCTTGGTGGCGTCACCTCCACCATCGAACACAAAGATATTTTCAGCTCCTCGATTCGCGCTATCTGGCCTATTTTTACTGGTGGTCGCATTACTGCCGCGCAAACCGCTGCTGAAGGCCGCCAAGAAGAAGCAGAAAGCCAACTCGCTATGGAAGTCCAAGCTCGATACGAAGACCTGAGTAAATACTATTTCAGCGTGATTTTGGCTAAGGAAGTTGTGGAAACAAGAATCGCGGCGGAAGAGGGGTTAATTAAGCATCGCGATCACGCCATTAAACTTGAAAACCAAGGACAAATTGCAAGGGTAGAGCGCCTGCAAGCTGAAGCCTCGCTTGATAAAGCGACCGTTGAACGTAAAAAAGCACAACACAGCCTAAATATTGCTCAAGCTGCATTAACACAAATTTTGGGGCAAACAGAAAAAGTCGACCCAAGAGACGAGCTCTTTATCAATCGCTCCCTCCCCCCTTTAGATGCGTTCATTGATCAAACTTTAGATACGTACCCTGGCTTATCCATTCTTGACGCAAAAGAAAAACAAGCCAGTAGTCTTATCAAGGCTGAAAACGGCAAATATTACCCGGAAGTATACGCGTATGGTGACTATAACCTCTATGAGGGTGATTCGTTAGCGAACCAAATGACACCAGATTGGTTGGTCGGGATTGGCGTCAGTATCCCATTAATTGAAAATACGGGCCGAAGTGAAAAAGTTAAAGCGGCCAATAGTGCAGTCAGTCAAGTCCAGTTCCTCAAACGTCAAGCAAAGCTCGATCTCAGTGTCCTGGTCGAAAAAACGTACCTAGAGGCTCAGCAAGCATTAGATGAAGCCATCGGGCTGAACTCCAGCTTGTCCCTCGCCGAAGAAAACTTGTCGTTAAGACAGAAAGCATTCTCACAAGGTTTAGGACGCTCACTGGATGTCGTTGATGCAGAACTTTACCTTGCGAGCATTAAAACACAGCAAGCAGCAGCAAGCTTTCAATACCTATTGTCTCTCAACAAGTTACTGGCGCTTTCCAGTGAAATGAACAGCTTTAGCCAATACAAATACCAATCTATCAATCCTGCAAACATCAGTAATAAGGACGCATCATGAACAAGGTAAAACCAACACTCGCGACACTCGGTGCGATCGTTATTGCAGGATGGGTAGGCTATAAGTTTTTTGATGCTTATCAAACACCTCCATTTCGTATCCAAGGACAGATTGAGTCGCAACAGTACAGCATCTCATCAAAGGTACCAGGCAGAATCGATCAAGTCATGGTCCGAAAAGGCGATGACATTACCGAAGGCCAGTTAATTTTCACCATCCATAGCCCTGAGATCGAAGCCAAGTTAGAACAAGCGGTTGCTGGCGAAAAAGCCGCAGGCGCTTTGGCTCAACAAGCTAACAACGGGGCTCGCCAGCAGCAGATTCGAGCGGCAGAAGACCAATGGCGCAAAGCCAGAGCCGCATCCCAGTTGATGGAAAAGACCTACTTACGTGTTAACAATCTCTATAAAGATGGCGTAGTCGCCGAACAGAAACGCGACGAAGCAAAAACACAATGGCAGGCGTCAAAATACACTGAAAGCGCTGCGTATCAGATGTTTGAAATGGCAAAAGAAGGCGCACGCAATGAAACAAAAGTCGCCGCTGAAGAAAAGGTTCGTATGGCCGCTGGCGCGGTAGCCGAGGTCGAAGCTTACGTGGCTGATACAAAAATCCATTCATGGTTTGATGGCGAAGTCTCTCAGGTTCTTCTGCACAGCGGTGAACTTGCGCCGCAAGGCTTTCCAGTGGTTACAGTCATTGACACCAAAGACACATGGGCCGTGTTGAATGTGCGTGAGGATCAACTGCAACATTTTGAAAAAGATACAGAATTTGACGCTTATGTTCCTGCTTTAGACAAAGACGTAACCTTTAAGGTGTTCCATGTCGCCGTCATGGGTGACTTTGCAACATGGCGTTCAACAGATGCCACGCAAGGGTTTGACTTGCGTACCTTCGAAGTAGAAGCTCGCCCAGTTGGCAGTGACGTTAAGTTACGAATGGGCATGAGTCTTGTGGTTGAGATGTAAGGGTCGAGCATGAACCAAGCTCCAAACACAGCGTTACCCAGCGCCTCGTCGACTGGGCAGCACTACAGCCAGTGGCACATACTCAGACATGATAAGTGGCTCTTATCCTGTCTAACATGGGTACCTATTCTCTTATGTTTATCCATTTATTGGATATTTTCACAAGGGATTGCCAGCAACCTTCCCGTTGGGGTCGTGGACCTCAACAAAAGTGGCTTATCACAACGATTAGTTCGCCACTATGACGCGACGTCAATGTTAAGTGTTGATCATCAGTATGATGATATTCAACAAGCGAAAGCCGCTTTGGTTGAAGGCGATATCTACGCGATTTTATACATACCGGCTGGCTTTGATAAAGCCGTTACTCGATCTATCCCACCTCAAGTGACGTTGTTTTACAACAGCCAGTACATACTCGTTGGGCGCTTAATCAACTCCGCTGCGCTTCAAGCCCAAGGTACATTTAATGCTCAAATCGATGTTATAAAAAACCTATCAAAGGGCAGTACAACTAGCATGAGCGCTATCGGTAACGCCGTCCCCGTGCGTACTCAAATTACGCCATTGTTTAACAAAGGGACGAATTACGCTCAATTTCTGGTTAGCGCTATCGTACCTGCCATTTGGCAAATTGCGATCGTATCTTTCACCGTGTTGGTCCTAAGCGCCAACTACCGAATCGCTGGGATTCGACCTTGGCTTGGTAACGTGTCAATTGTGCGCCAATTAAGCCGTACGTTACTGCCCTACTTTTTATGGTTTTTGCTGCAAGGCTCATTTTTTCTCGTATGGTTTTACGACATCCTCGCGTGGCCGATGGAAGGCAGTTGGCTTGTACTATTCTTTGCGCAAGCAGTGACAACGTTAACTTGTATGATTATGGCTAGCTTCTTTTTCTTTCTAACGTGTGATGCAGCAAGAGCGATGAGCTTTGCAGGCGCATTTACTGCGCCAAGTTTCGCGTTCATGGGCATCACCTTTCCTGCAACTGATATGAATACGTTAGCCATGGCTTGGCGAGAGTTGCTGCCTATCAGCCACTACATTGAGGTACAAGTTAGCCAAGCAAGTTACGGCGTCACCGCAGGCCAGTCGCTATCACATCTGTTACCAATGATAGGGTATGTCATACCACTGCTACTGACCGTGGTTTTAGTTAAAAAGCACATGAGTAAGGAGTCTGCTGTATGACTTTGCTCGAACACATTAAACTCGAATTAAAAGCTATCCTGACTAACCCTGTTGTCACTTTGACCGTGTTTGGGGGGGTTATTTTCTATTCGTTTTTATACCCACTCCCCTACACGCAACAAACACCACGCGAGCAGCCTATTGCCGTTGTTAACCTCGATAGCAGCCAGACAAGCTTTCAACTTGAACGAATGGTCGATGCCACTCCGAATGTGACGGTTACCGAGCGACTGTATACGATTAAAGACGCCAAGCAATCGTTTTTGCAAGGTGATATCACAGGCTTCATTGTCATCCCTGAGCACTTCTACAAAGATCTAATGCTAGGAAAAAGCCCTGTTTTATCCTACGCAGGAGACGCGGCATTATTCCTTGTTTATGGCACCGTCGTTGAAGGGCTTGCGCAAGCAGGCGGTACACTGGCTGCCAAGACAAAAGTGACGAAGTTATTGATTGATGGTGTTCCGTTGGAATTAGCATCGCACCAATACGCGGCCACTCGATTAAACAGTAAGCCTACATTTAACCCGCGAATGGGCTACGTAGATTATGTTGTTCCTGCGGTGTTTGTTTTAATTCTTCAACAGACACTGGCCATGGCATCGGGGCTCATTGGTGGAACCCAACGACAAGGCAGTGGATATTGGCAGACACAATCCGTCTTCTCGGTACTAGCCGTGCGGACCGGGATTTTGTTACTGATTTATTATTTACTGTCTATGTACTACTTCGGTGCCAGTTTTAACATGTATGGGATCAGCACACTTGCTCAACCATTGGAATTACTGACATTAATGCTGCCATTCTTATTGGTCTCGTGCTTTATAGGGGTCTTTGTTGGCGCGATTACCCCACGCCGCGAGCTTGTTACTGTTGTCGTATTATTAAGTTCTATGCCCTTGGTCTTTTCGGCTGGTTTTATTTGGCCGTCTGAGATGTTGCCTGCCCCAATTCGATGGGTCGCCGCGATGTTTCCTACGCAACCCGCCATTAACGGTTTCCTAAAACTCAACCAAATGGGTGCAAGTTGGTCTCAAATCTCTGGTCATTGGACACAGCTCTGGCTGCAAGTGCTTGCTTGGGGTGGTCTTGCATACTGGAGTTTCTCACGTAATCGTACCAGTAAAACGGATTAGGCGTTCAACCAGCGTCTAACCACTGTTCTTGCCAGGGAAAGGTAAGCCCTCCTTCCTGGTAAAGGTAACCGTCATAAGACGTACTGCTCCTAATTCGCCCTCGATGTGTATACACATTCAAGGACGTAACAAATCTTATTTAGGACAGGTCACACATACTAAAAAGGCCAATGGATTACCCATTGGCCTTTTATCTTTCGAAACTGTCAGCTTAGCATTTAGAGAGCAGCGCAACTTTGCGGCGAGTTACCAAGTGCCCGTCATATTCATCATGCAGACGAACTTATTTTTAGTGACCTTTTTAGTGGTGTCTTCATTTAATGTTGATGAGAAAACACTACCAGAGGATAACCAATAATTCCCCATACCGAGCTTGTTGCCATTCAACAGATACTGATATGCGGTTCTCGACGCCAATTTAGAAGACAGTTTATCCGAACAATAACGAGTGGCATCCGACTTAGTTAAGTACACCGCTTTGCTGCCATTGTCTGAATATTCAACCGGCAGTAAATACTGATACGCATCATCTTTATGTATCACCGTATTGGTAAAGCGCTTACCCGCTAACCCATCCACTTTCTTCTGCTCTAGTGGGGCTTTGTTTTCATAACCGTTTAGAATCTGTTTGGTTAATGTAGGAGCTGTTGCCGCCTTAGGTTCGTTTCCTTTTACAGAGCTTTTAGCCTTCGATTCTGATTTTACTGGGCTCGGCGCTGATTGAGTCTTCTTTGTGGAAAACGGGAAAAAGTAGTCGCCATCATTGGTCAGACTCAGCTTTAAAGATTGAGTTTTTGATTCGTTGACGGCTCGAACATTGTAAATACCAACATAATTACCCGCGATATCAACCTTAGAGCCCGTGCCTACTTTTTGGTCATTAATATAGAAAACCGTGTCATTCGAGTTAGACCGAAAAACAAATCTCACTTTTTCAAGCCCCAACGCCTTGCGTAGCTCTAATTCGGTATTGGAATCAAATTCGTTTTTGTAGCTGGCTTCCACGGTGTATGTCAGGTCACCATTCATTTTTTGGGTCGCATCAACAATATTAAAAGAGGTGATATTTACCCGCTCGAAGCCACCCTTTTCGAGCATGAATGAGCGCTTCATTGTATTTAAATTACGATTGACACACGCCGACATGCTTTCACTTGAATCACACTCTAGGTTACCAACAAAGGTATCGCGGTTTACTTTGCGAGACTCAACAAGGTAGCGAGACTTCACTTGCTTATATAAAGCAAGTAACGCTTCATTTTTAGTCCGGTCTAAGCCTTTAATCACAGATTCATTTTTAGAAATGAGTGCTTTTTTCTCTGTAAGTAGCGTTTCTTTGCTCACCAACTCGGAGTTTAACTCAGCAACACGAGACGCTAAGTTACGCAACGTATCCGATAACGCTTCGTCATACTCGCCAGCAACCAGTTTTTTCTCCATCGAAGTGGAGTCAACTTTTATGTTTTCAATATTATTGACTAAATTGATCTTAATGGACTCAATATTAGAAACTAACTGGCTGTACGTCTCATTGTTTTCTTCAAGACCCGTTTGCAAATAACCGTTATCGTAATTACTACTGATCGTTTCTAGTTGAGCTTTCTCATCATGGTTCATGACTTCTAATGCATTAGCCGCGCTGCCAACACTCAGGCTTGCTAATGCTATTAATTTGAGCGTATTTAAATTAAAAACTCGGTGGGGAAAATTCACGACAACCTCATCTGACTTAACAAATACTCGATGTAGATTGAAAACACAAAAAGTGCTCACTTTACAACCAGTAATTTAATATTCCTTATCTTTTGACTATCATATCAGTCCAGATCTCGATTGTCTTTACAACGCTTAATAGAACTGTGAACTTTAGTGACTCACCGTTCATTTATTGCGAATTGAAAGCCATATCCATATAAAATTTCGCTCGAACAAGCGCATATAAAACATGCCATTATTCACTGAGCATTATATCCACTCTTCGGTTACTCGCTCGACCTTGAACAGTGGCATTGGTTGCTATGGGTTTTGTTTCACCAAAGGACTGCATCACCACCTTTTCACGACTAACGCCTTGGAAGAACAGAACATCGGCAGTATTGACGGCACGTTCCAAGCCAAGCCCTTGGTTATAATGAGTTGGCCCTGTACTGTCTGTATGCCCTTCAACGCTCAATTCAACGCCCTGCTTAGCGAGATCTTGTGCGACACGATTGAGTGATTGCCTCGCAATCGGAGACAAATGTGCATTATCAAAGCCAAACTGCAGTCGGGCTACTTGCTTGTCATCTTTGCTATTCGATTCTTCAATATTTTTGTTACTAATGAAGGTATTGCAATTGTCTTGGTTCACTTGCGAACGATTCATTGCCAACAGCGCTTGTTTCAACGCACGATCATTTGATGATTGCTCAATCTGCAAAAAGCCACTGCGATGCTGTCCGATACCGCTCACTGACACTACCTCGGTCGTGTAGCGATACTCGCCATTTTGGTCATTGCAGTATTCAATACGAGTGCTGCTTGAGGAGTGAGCACCAAATGAAAGACTGAGCATCACGACTGGCAGTAAATAAAAACACGGTAATAACATGGGTAGCCTCAATATAATTTGGTTGTGCCGCTCGTTTTTGAGCCTTTACGAATCAGTTCTTCTATTTTTTCAATGAGTTCATCTAGATTAGAGACATCAATAATGTCCTCATCAGCATCGACAACGCAATCTTGAAAACCACTCTGTAGTGAAGCCTTAAAATCAATTCCTATGACACCGATGTACAAACCGGGTATTAACTCTCTTGCTTCATCACACAAGCCAGAGTCAACCAACATTGGAAAAATATTAGATTCAGGTGTTTCTTGCCCATCACTTAAAATAAGCATCATTTTCACTTTGGTTTTATAAGTTTCTAGCTCATCATCATTCGTCGGTTTGCCGTCATTTAGCTCTTGCACGCCTTTTATAACCCCCTGAAAGACCGCTGTGCTGCCATTCGCACTCATTCCTTTAATAGCATTTACATCAGAAAGCTTATTTGTCAGCGCTACATTATAAAATTGAACATTATTCTTGTTACCAAACCCTGAGTAAAGTCGATTATTTGTATCTGTTTGGTAATGAAACTTATAAGTGCCATACTTATCAACTAGCATCTGGTCAACAGACTTTGCATAATCAACATATCTATATCGGTCTAAATGATAAACATTGGTATTGTAAGATCGCCAATCACAAACCCATATCGTTTCTTGAGCATTTCGGTCCCATTCCCATCCACAATATTCATTCCTTTTCCCCCAAGTTATGTTGAGTACACTAATTATTCTTTTAGACTGCCTATGCAAGTTTTTTTTGGTTCTAGATCCGATGCTCGGACAGCTCTCTTTATCCTGTGCACAATCATAGACTTGCCAAGCGTAGTATTCTCGCCAGAGATCCCAGTCCACTTTTTCGAATGACTTAGGTGAAACACTCGTATCAACATTGCTTAAATAGCGGAGTTGACTTGTCGAAAACGCATTACCATTAGTATTTCGATGCCTAACTCGAATGTTAAATGGTACAACACTAATACGATTATTTAGTTTGTCTGCTAAATCGTCTTGTTCTTTATCAGCACATTTTTTAGTTCCATCTGGCTTCGTCTGAATGTCGACACAAAGCAGTTTCTCAGAAATAGTGTTAACCGCTTTTTTCAAGTCATCAATTTTATAAGTTCTACCACCACCCCATTGCCAATTCATTGAACCAGAGAAGTCCGATACAAAAACAATATCAATATTGTTATCCCCTAAATAAGCTGGATACTTCTTTGCTACCGATTGGCCAGTGAGATCTTGAGTCTCATTAAATGAAGGAATAAACGTACTCGAAAACCAAGAATCGTGCGTAGTCTTTACATCGACGGTGTATTGGATAAATTCGAGTGTATCGCTATCAGGTATCGCCTCTTGATACTTCCTTTTCGCCGTCACTTGCGAAGACTTAATATCACGAACATACGCATTCACGTATTTAGTGGCAAACTCGTTTGCACTGCCTTCTTGGTCTGCCATCGTTACCGCAATCGCCGCCGCTTCTGCTGCATCGCCCAACCGGCTTTTTTCTTGCACATACCGAGTGCCTTCTACCGCCCAAAACGTGAACCCCATTATAGGAACCAATGACAGCCCCATCCAGATGGCTGCTACACCGCCTTGTTTTTTAATACTGCGAACACCAATAGACTGTTTCATCATCATCTCCCCGGCATCACAGAACTAGAAGCAATAGTAATCGTCGGGTTTCCACCGTTAGTAAAAGACTCAAACCACGAATCATGTTTTTCACATAACGTCACGCGATAAAGAGGATGGTTGACCCCGTCCTCAACCGGAATGAGATCGCTATACTCATTAATCGAGCCACTATTACACGACATCTGTCCAAACATACGACTACGCAGCTGCGTAACAGTAGGACCGTCTGTCAGGGACTCAATCTGAATCGCGACGTTATTTTGGCTAACGTTCAACATACGCGCTGCAACAATCGCCATATTATCTAAATCTTGCTGTGTGACATTGAAATCAAGCACTTGCCCTTCGGCATCTGCAAAGTAACGCGTTCTTTCTTTGAGTACGTTGACCAAAGCAAAGCTAGAGCGATCCAACTTGGCTCGGACCAATAATTTATGACTCAGGTCAGTCGAGAACAAAAAGATCATACACAATCCCACCAGTACAAACGCGAGCTCAATGGCAAAGGAACCTTGCTGATTTCTGCGAGCGCTAGTTTTCATCACGCCACCCTTCATGCTCTAGGTTAAGTACCATGGTGCGCGTGATTGGGGTCTCGCCATTGCCCCACATTTCAATCATAGGGGAGTACAAATACGTCACGGTGATCTCAGCCAGATCATAGCTAAACGTCAGGTCCTGACTAGAGTGACCTTCATTAGCGACAAACTTATCAAAGGTTTCAAAGTACTTTCCGTCGATAGAAAACTTGCTGCTATCGATCAGGAAGTGCCATAGGTTATCTTGATTCTCTATTAGATCTTTAAAGCGAGTTTCATATTGCTCATGAATACTGCTTCCTTGATAAATCTTGGTGTTACGTATCGTTTCTCTTAACGAATATTCAGTCATGTTAACCACATAAGTTTGATAACTCGACTCAAAAATAGCGAAAGTAGAAAACATCAAGACTAATCCGCCCAATGCAAATTCTATGCTGGTAACACCGAGTTGACGCCGACGAGTGCTCATCAATCCGCGCCAACATAAGCAAACTGTTGAGAAATGGTGACCAATTCACTGGCGTTGTAATCATTTTTCAGCAGCGTTTTAGCATCAGCGACTTGGCCTAACTTAAGCAATGCAATGGCAAGGTTAGCCTTAACCGTGGCATTGGTTGGGTGTTCCTTGATCACCGGTGCGAGCGTTTCAATAACAAGGTCAAAGCGTTGCTGTGCTAGATAAACAACGGCTAAATTGTTTTTAATGGCAATATCATCGTAGCCACGCAATCGAGCGAGATTAAACTGTTGTTTCGCTTCTTCAAATTGATCCGATTGACTGTATGCAACACCAAGAAGCACCCTAACCTTACCTGACGTATTGCCTTGGGCGATCGAATCGTTGTAAGACGCGATCGCACGGTCAAACTGATTGTTTTCAGCGGCTATCTGCCCTTGTAATTGCAAGAGCCCACTATTTACTACATTTTGATCAATAAGATACTGGGAATAGAAACGAGCAGACTCCACGTCACCTTTATCAAAATAGACGTAGGCCAACTGTTCCATTACCTGATAATCTTGTTGGCCACTGGTGAGTTTGGATTTATACAACGCAATCAGGCCGTCGTAATTATTCACTTTTTCCATACCCGAAATCATACTCTGTTCAGACTGTTGCTGACTGGTAGTTTCACAACCGACTAACGCCGCACTTAAAAGTAGCATCACCGCCATTGCATTCCATCGCATACGTTTAACCACCTATATTGATAGACATCTGCATGATGCCTGGTGCAAGAATTAACACAACGATAGGAAACATAATGAATATAATCAACGGTACACTCATCTTTGCCGATAATTGCCCCACTTTTTCCTCTACCGTCAACACTTGTATTTTTCTTATATCTTCCGCCAAGTCGCTCAGTATATGAGCTAGAGAAGAACCGTATTGCAAATTCTGTATTAACGTTAAAACAAAACTTCTAACTGGCGGCGTAGGGAGTCTTTCACTCAAATCATTCAGTGCCTTTTCAAGTCCTTTGATCTTTGCAGAGTCTGAGGTTCGTTTTATTTGGTAGCAAAGGTCGCCATCAAACGCCTCAAGCTCTTTAGATAAGTAACTCAATGTCGCCTCTATTGTCATACCGGTTTGAACACATACCGACATCATGTCTAATAAGTAAGGCAACTGACTCGAGGTTTTTCCAATCAAAGCCTTACGACGCACTTCAAGCAGTAAATCAGGCACCACAATAACGCCAATCAATGCAAATAACCCTACCAACATCTTATTCGTATCAGAAAGCTCCGAAAAAAAGACACCAGTTAAAACCAACAGTAAAAATACGATCTTTGCAGGGAAATAATACTTTGCCCACTCTTTATTGTAATAACCGGCATTGACTAATTTTTGCTCCAGTTCTTTTTGGCTGCCTTTGCCAAACCGTACCAATAGTCGATTGATGGCCGTCGGGCCTCGATTTGACTCTTCTTCAACAAAACCAGCAATACGTTTGCGGCGTTGTTCATAACGTAATGAATTTACGACAAAATACAACAGAGCGCCGAGTACGACGAGAAAAGCAATAATCAGAATCATGTCCTTACTCCTTTGACCAGCAGCCACACAATTGCCAATCCTATAAACTCACTCGCGACGACATAATACAGAATGTATTGCCCTCTCTCGTCATGGAGAATAAAATCCACGCTACCCGGATTGATATAATTAAGAAGAATGATGAATGCTAAAGGAATAGCGGCGACAATCTTTGCAGAGATTCTCGCTTCTGATGTCATTGCCATTTTCTTTTTATCGAGCGTTCTAGCATCAACCAGAACGCGAATAAGCCTCGCCAATACGCCTTTTAACTGGCCGCCGCGGCTGATATTGGCCTTAAGTGTCACCGTAAAAAACAAAAATTCTGGATAAGGGTAGTTTTTGCAAGAACGTTGCAGCACCAACTCTGGCGGCTCACCCATTTTTAATCGCTCACCCATCTTCTTAAATTCACGACCAATAGTGTTGTCCATCGAACTGCCAACATACGTGATGGCTTGCATTAAACTGTCACCCGCCGTTACGGCGCTCATCAGGATATTCAGTGCATCCGGGAACGTATTTTCAAAGTCCTTGCGCTTTTTATTGGACAGGTATCGGTAACCGACAAGCATGGACACCAACACGATAACGCCTGAAACCCAAGTATTGCGAATCGCCAGTAGTTCAAAGATGACATACCAAGATCCAACCACCACGCAGAGGGTGTACAGTAAAATATAGAGAGGAAAACGCGGCCCTAACACTTGCAGCGTAGGAGAGATGGAATCTTTAAATTTCTGCCAATTTCGTTTACCTGCGAGTGTGCCTACGTTGACAGCTTTCAGGTTTTCAACCTCAACACTCTCAACAGCAAAAAAATGGTCGACTTTTTTCGACTTTGAATCACTCATGAGTAATAAGGCAACAGCAAAAAGTATCAGTGAGATCCACAACATGCTACGCCCCTCTAAATGAAGCCATCAGATCGTCATACAAACCAAAGAATTGCGCTTTTTTTACTAGCTCTGAACGCTGCATGATACCGTTCGTCACATACTCACCTTGTACGGTTTCACTGAAAGTGGTGTCGTCAGATTGGAAGCGATAGATCTCTTCCATCACAACACTTTCGCCTTCCAGCCCCACTATCTCCGCAATACTTGTGATCTTCCTTGTGCCGTCTCGCATTCTATTCACTTGCACGATCAGCTGAACCGCGCTGACAATTGTGCGGCGAATAGCATCCAGTGGCTGGTTGAGATTGGCCATCATCACCATGGACTCGACACGAGCAATCGCGTCTCTCGGTGTATTGGCGTGCAATGTCGACATAGAGCCATCATGGCCGGTGTTCATCGCTTGAAGCATCTCGAAGGCCTCTGAGCCACGACACTCGCCTAAAATAATGCGGTCGGGGCGCATACGCAGCGCATTGATCACCAAATCTCGCTGTGACACTGCGCCTGTTTGTTCAATACTCGAGGTACGCGTCTCTAGCCTGACCAAGTTAGGTTGTTGTAAGCGCAGTTCGGCAGCATCTTCAATGGTGATGACTCGTTCATCATCGGCAATATAATTCGACAAGGCGTTCAATAAGGTCGTTTTACCAGAGCCTGTACCACCAGAAATCAGAATATTCATACGGCAACGCGACGCAATCATGAGCACACGCGCCATATCCATAGACATCGACCCAAACCCAATTAAGTCTTCAAAGCCAATATTTTGCTCGCGAAATTTACGAATGGAGATCGAGGTGCCATCAAGGGCAATCGGTGGGATAACAATATTAACACGACTGCCATCTTCAAGCCGCGCATCTACCGTGGGTGATAATTCATCAACACGTCGACCGACACGTGATGCAATGCGTTTGGCAATCGAAAGTAGTAACTCCTCATTGACAAACGTCACCTCAGATTGATGCACCTTACCATGACGCTCAAAGAAGATATGGTTAGGACCGTTAACCATGATATCGGTAATTGATTGATCTTCAATCAACGGCTGTAATGGGCCCAAGCCAAATAGCTCATCAATTAAGCTTTTTACTAGACCCGATTTCATCACCGATGTGATCGGTCGTTGATAGTTGGATGCAAGCAGGTCAACCGCACTTTGAATCTGCGATTCGATATCTCTGCGGCTCATTTTTTGCACCGCCTCGGCATCCAGCGCTTCAAATATCTGGCTACGGAACGCTAAATACAGCTCTTTGTTCGAACTCATTTCTTACTCGCTCGCTTAAACCACTGTGTTAACCCTTTAGTCTCAACAGGTTGGCCATTGATCAGTTTCATGAGGGAGTCCATCGCACGGCTGATATTCCGATCATGCTTATGAGCTCTTTTACCATCGATGATGATGTGTGAGAGATTTTTGCAATAACCAATCTCGAGATTGATGTCTGCCCCAACGTATTTTTTGAGGTCAGCCGATTGCAACACGAACGCGCCATCTGGACGGTGATAGTTCGCCACTGTAATTACACGCGTGCGTTTTGACAACGCCAACTGAAGGTTTTCGATTCGCTCATATAAGCGTTTGGCGTTGCGTACCGCTGAAACCGAGGCGTCGAACACAATCACCACCACATCGAAATTATCCACCAGCAATTGCGCCTCGACTTTAAAGTCAACGCTGCCAGAAAAGTCTTCAACAATAAAATTGGTGTTTCGAGCGAGAAGCTCGCACAGCGTTTGGTTGTAATTAAGAATATCGTTCTGACTCATGTTGCCATCAATCGATAACAAACGAAGATTTTTGCGAGCAGAATGGAGGTAGCTCAATGCCCCCTCTTCATCCATTTCATGCAATGGTGCGGTAAATTCATCGATCGCCTTAGGCTTAAAATCTTTAAGCCCCATCAACACGTCGATGTTGCTGTCCGTATACTGGTGATCCACTAAAATCGTGTCGGTACCTTGAGTCGATAACAAGGAGCTCAACTCGGTAGCAATAAAGGAGGTACCCGTACCGCCCTTCGCGCCGACAATCGCTACTCGTTTTGCCTTACGCTGCTGACTCACGCCAGAGAAGGTTTTCAGGTTCTTATTTACATGGGTTAAGAAGTCCGCAAACTCTTGCTTATTAACCGGCCAAAACACGTAGTAAAAGCCCATTTCTTTCAACGAACGTAGCGTCGAGATCGCGTCTTCCTTACCTATGACAACCACCCCCTTGTGAGTTGGCAGTTTGCTGGCAAACGCCTTGGCATCTTCAACCACATTCGATGACTCATTGAGTTCCAATAACACAATATGGCTGTTTTGTTGTTCAGAAAACTTACCAACGCCTTGAGATGCTTTCATACAAGTTGGATCGTTCCAACCCTCAAAGCGAAATACCTCGCTAACGAGGTCAAGACATTCTTGCGATTGATAGATTAGCGTACAACCCGACACCCCTTTAGCCACTTTAGGGGCGGCTTTGCTCTTGGTACTCAGGGCTTTTGAAAGATCAAACATTAATTACCTCCCAATAAGCGCGATTTATTGGCTACTTGCTTTAGCCTTGCCGATTCAGAAAAACAATTGGTCTGAGAGTGTTCAAACCCTATTTGTGCGGCATGGCACT
This sequence comes from Vibrio sp. 10N.261.51.F12, assembly GCF_041471725.1. Lineage (NCBI taxonomy): Bacteria > Pseudomonadati > Pseudomonadota > Gammaproteobacteria > Vibrionales > Vibrionaceae > Vibrio > Vibrio sp. 10N.261.51.F12. Next base: position 149,902 of record NZ_JBFROV010000014.1, read on the forward strand.
CTTCCGTTTGAAGTGCATAAAAGGTGACCTGCACTTCCAAATCACTGAGTAATTGGGTGTTTTTGGCTAACGTCACCTTGTGTTTCTTTATTTTTAGTGCCGGATAGTCATTGATGATGCGTTCTATCAACACTTTTCCTGCATCATTTCGATACTCGATGCTATACAATGCGCCGGTATCTTCACCTTCAACCGCACTAAACAACGCGCTCAATCTTTGTTGGGCTTGTTTTTCGTCCTGGATGGACATCTCGACGGTGTGACGCTGCTGGTACACTAACGCTTCCAGGCCATTGCCACCAAAGTATCGCTCTGAGGCACAGCCTGACAGTAATAATGCGGCGCTAAGTATCAAGATTCTGAATGTCATTGGATAAACCCTCCTTGGGAAAGCAAGCGAATGGTTGCGTCAGAAGGCGTTGCATAGTCGTGGTCTGATTCAATATTGAGCCAACGCAAGAGCGTTGAGGTTTTTCTCATTGTAGGGAGTTGAATGTCGGTCGGTTTTATCGGCTGTACTAGGTTCACCGTTGCAACAATGATGAGTTCGGTTCGTTTTCTTTCCGTCACCGATTTTCTAAATGCTGCGCCAATGACTGGAATATCGCCAACCAAGGGGATTTTTTGCATCTCTTCAAAATCAGCGCTGCTCATTAAGCCGCCCAACACAAAGCTGTCACCATCCGCCAGTTCGATTGTGGTCATGGCGCGGCGAGACGTCAGTTGAGGCACTTCAATACCCGCAGCTTGCACGTACTTTTCAACCTCGCTGACTTCTGGAAAAAGCTGCATTCGAATCTTATCTTCGCTCAACACCTTAGCGGTAAGGTCAAGTCGGATACCATATTCTTTAAACGTGATATTCGTGCTGCCAGTATTAGTGACAACGACGGGAACTTCCCCTCCTACCAAAAAGCTTGCCGATTCACCAGATAATACCGTGAGGTTTGGTTCAGCCAGCACTTGAGCGATATCTTCGTTGCCTAACGCATTGATCACGGTTGTCAAATTGGCCGCCTCAAATTGATTGAAGACAAACTCACCGACATCGGCGCCAAGCGAGCCCCAATCGACGCCAATCGTCTCACCAAATGATTCGGTGACTTGTGCAACAGAAATTTTGACGTTCACTTGCTGGACAGTTGCCACTTCTAACCGTTCAACAATTCCTTCCCACGTCATGTTTCTGGCAAACACCATGCTTTCAGGTTCTTCCAAATCAATGCCATCAGCCGTAAACTTGAGTTTTTCCGCTTTGTCCCATCGTTCCGTTTTTTCACGTCCGAGCATCGTCGCCACTAAACGATAAACCTCATCACGCTCTTGTTCAGTATTAACAACACCGCTTACCGCGACCTGTTCGCCAATCGATTCAAGTTTTATTTCAGCGTCTGGGAAATGAAATTTTACTTGTCGACGCAATTGAGAGAGGTCTAGATCAACGATAATTCTATCGGATAACAACACATCTTCTTGCATGCCGTAGACGATCAGACGGGATTGACCCATACTATTCGCAAACACGACCAATGTCGTCTCATTGATAATTTTGTAATCGGCGATATCCGGATTGCTAATAAACACCTTACCGATAGGAACCGGTAATTGGATATGCCTGCCATCGTTAATAGTAATGTAACGGTCGGCGGAAAATACAGATGAAGAACTCAATGAACCAATAGTGCAGATTAAAAATACAAACAGGTTAAACGACGACAATTTTATCCAGCTCACCATCACATCGCTTCTCCAGAGTTACGGCTATTACCTCGAAATTCTTCCACACCAATGTAATTATCCATAATATTGCGTACTTCCGCGTGGGCGGGTTTGGTATAAATCTGACTGCGATAAATCTCTATATGCATAGTACGCTGAGCTAGTGCCAACTTAGCAAGGTCATCAGGGTGAACTTCGATAATGATCGTGGTCATATCTTTTTGCTTGTTCGGCGTACGAATGGAGATATCACTGCTACCATCTCCAACATTTAGTACTTTGATATCTTTGAGAAAAATAGAAGATTTTACTCCTTTAAAGCGTTTGGGTCTATCCGCATTCTCTGCCAAGTTTATATTTGGTGAGCTTACAGTAAGCACATCGATGAATGCACCGGGACGGATGTAATCATTGATTAAGTTATGGTTACTGACTTTTAATGGATAAAGTGTCATACCTTCGGTAATCAATAAATCAATATAACCAGGTTCCGATCGGCTCGTTTGATATTCAGGCATCACGATGGCACCTTGATTGATTGAGGTATTAGTTAACGTGCTGGGATCAAAATCAATCGTCGTATCTTCTTTCAGGCCAAATTGTAAGGCACTGCTAAATGATAACTGCGTTTTTATCACTTGATTTGTTTTGATTGACGTGCCCTTTGGGATAAAACCGACAGCTTTCCAGACAGTCACATGCTTTTCATCAACGACCGCCATCACCTTTTCAGTTTTTTCTTCTTGTGGTTTTTTAAGTAAGTCGACTAAACCGAACACTCCAATCACCAGCGCCGTTAATGCCACGAGTAGAACTATTCTTGAACGCATATAATGACAACTTTAAGTTATGAGTGACTAAGCTGATGATGGTAGCTCAGAATACTAAGATAGAAACCGATACTAATGGCTACCCCATAAGGCAAGGTTACGTCTTTGATCCGGCTACCAGGTGTAAATTTATGCTTGACATAGTAAACAAGGATCAACGGTACACCACTAAAAGCAGTAAGTAGCAACGCTTCGACTATTAAATTAATCGGCAACGAAAGGGATAATACCGTAATGTATTTAACGTCCCCTCCTCCAATCCAACCAAATTTATAAACAATCAACCCCAGCGAGAACACAATGAACATAGACTCTACGTTGATCTCATGTTTTAGAAACGCCACTTGAAATAATAAAAATAAGCACAACAGTCTATTAGAAATAGTTCTCATTTTAATATCATATAAAGATACCAAAACACACATGGCCAATAGAACACCTAAATAATCACTCATGAATTAGCGTCATATATTGAGCACCATTAATAATGCCCAATACAGTTTCCTATTATCAGCCTTCCACTTTTGCCGGTGTTAATGCGTCTTTTATATCACCAAAAATCGTCGTGAGAAGCGCTCCAATACCGTCAGTTCCGCTAAATGCTGCAGCTAAAGCTGTAGCAGTTGCCACAGCAATCAAACCATATTCAATCGCAGTAACACCACGCTCGTCATTTTTAAACTCAGTCATCAAATTTGATGCTTTTACATATAGTTGAGTAAACATATCTTTCCCTTTTATAAATAATTCCCCAATGCCCAACTATTCTAAATCCGTAACTGATATGTATAAAAATAGAAGCCATCTAAAAAATCGATAGCTTTATGTCATAAACGCGTCAATTTTCACTTGCAAATAACTGATCCACATAATTTAACACGATAAAACATGCAGTTACATTTTAAAACATCCAGAATCTCAACCATATGAGCGGCTATGCACTAAGCCATAAAGTGTGGCACGGATCTCAAAAATAAAACAAAACGTCATACTATCTAAAATGAAAATATCTGCCCGAAACGTGATGAAGTCGCATATAGAGCAATAAATCTAACTCTAATTTATAAATTGCACATAATTTCCGCGTTATACCTCACTCATACCTTGCCTCGCCTTGTCAAAATATAGTTAAGACGGTATCGTATTGTTCATAACTATAAGTAAAACTATTAATAAAATTTAGATTAAAAAAACATCGGGGAACTATTCATGAAGCTTCAATTTGAAAACATCGTTTCATTCGTAGCGGTCGTTAACGAAGGTTCTTTTAGTTCTGCTGCCAGAAAATTGGGGAAATCTCAATCAACCGTCAGTACTGCCGTACAAAACTTAGAATCAGACCTAGGGTTTGAACTGTTTAACCGACAACATGCAAAAATATCATTGACCCATAAAGGTAAGCGGCTATTTCATCTTTCCAGTCCTGTCATTGGAAAATATAAAGAACTGGTGACAGCTGCCAAGCAAATGAACATTTCTGAACAGATTGTCTATCGTGTCGGTATTGATCCTCTCATTTTTAATGACAAGGCCAAGCAAGCACTTTTAGATTTTTCAGAAGCGTTCCCTAATGTTGACCTCCATGTGGTGACAAAGCCCAGCACTATTCTTGGTAATTACCTCAATGAAGGTAAGATCGACTTGGCATTAGGTAACCCCTATCACAAAACGAATAATGACTTTAATATCGAAGAGCTATACCAGGCTAATTGTTGGTGGGTGAGCCATAAAGATGTGCCACTAGATGATAAGGATACGCCTGTGCGTGTTTTATTGATGGACGGTGCCGATGAATTACTGAATTTTTCATCGATTGTTTCACACAACCTATGGCGCTTAGACGATTTAGCAACCATTGTTGACTTATGCCTCGCCAAAAAAGGCATCGCGTTTCTTCCAGAGCATGTTCTAAACGAATCAAATCGCAACAAAGGGCTGCGTGTCATCAGCGATCATCCAGATTTTTGTGGTAAAAAGGTCGTGGCTTCACTCTATTGGCCTGTGCACTCCGATTTTGATCTGTTTAACAACTGGATTCAAAGCCAGCTGAAACGCAGAACGACAACGCCTCGCGAATTTGTTGCTGACCTTACGCAATGATCATATGAAGCACTCATTGGTGCCATACCTATGTACCTATGTACCTATGTACCTACGAGTGCTGATAAGCTGAGTTTCAACGTCAACGCGTGCAATAAACCGACTATTAAAGCGTCATTCCAACGTTAGCCTTCCTGCTTTAATTTGGCACTACCTCTCACTAATCAATACTCTGATCTCAAATCGAGGGGTTTCTTTTGACAACGCATTGCCAACCCTTGGCTTGTCACCGACACTTAACCACCTCCCTTTTTAGTGACTCAATAAGGATCGTTCATGGCACGTTACTTTCCCTTAAAACCTCTATTACCATTGCTAATGATAGCGATGACAAACTCAGCCATCGCTTCGCAACAAGCAACCGATGCATTTGCGCCCGAGCCCACCACTCACGTAGAAAGCAAATCTATTGTTAGTGCGACAGATTGGATGGTCACTGCCGCGAACCCGACGGCGACTAAAGCAGGTTCCGATGTTCTTGCTCGAGGCGGCAATGCCATTGATGCAATGGTGGCGATTCAGCTTACACTCGGTCTTGTAGAGCCTCAATCAAGTGGTATCGGCGGCGGATCGTTCCTTGTGTATTGGGATGCGGAGACCAATAAACTGACTACTTTTGATGGCCGAGAAACCGCACCACAAAAAGCAACGGGCGACCTTTTCATCGATGAAAACGGCAAACCGATGAAGTTTTATGATGCCGTTGTTGGCGGACGCTCTGTGGGTACGCCAGGTACAGTAAAACTACTTTGGGATACCCACCAAAAATACGGCAAACTAAGTTGGGCATCGCTAATTCAACCAACGGTTACACTCGCAAAAAACGGTTTTCCAATCAGTGAACGACTGGCTTCGCTTATTGAACGAGACAAAGAATTCGTTTCACGCCACCCAGATACACGCCAGTATTTATTAGACAGTAACGGCAATGCAAAAACACAAGGCACGATTCTTAAGAACCCAGAGTATGCGAATACACTCACCTTAATCGCAGACAAAGGCGCGGATGGCTTCTACAAAGGCGCGGTGGCCCAATCGATTGTCGACGCCGTCAGCAATGTCAAAAGAAACCCTGGTCTCCTCAGCCAGCAAGACCTGACGAATTATGCCGTCGTAGAACGAACGCCTGTTTGTGCTCCGTATAAGCAATACGATATCTGTGGCATGGGACCACCAAGCAGCGGAGCGCTTACGATTGGTCAAATATTGATGACCGTTGAGCCATTCAACCTAGAAAAAACCGGGGCTAATAATCCAATAAGTTGGCAGATCCTCGCCGATGCTTCGCGTCTCGCGTTTGCAGACAGAGGTATGTATATGGCAGACAGTGATTTCTATGATGTCCCCTCCGATGCGCTCCTTAATAAGGAGTACATCGCGACAAGAAGCGCCCTCATCACTCCGGGCAAAGCATTGCAAAGCGCACCCGCTGGAACACCGACTAAAGACCTTGCTCTCGTTTCAAAAGACCAATCTATTGAGTTACCTTCAACCACCCATTTCAACGTAATTGATTCTGAAGGCAACGTGGTTTCCATGACCTCTTCGGTTGAAAACCTATTTGGCTCACGCGTGATGGCGTCGGGTTTTCTGCTAAACAATGAGCTCACTGACTTTTCTTTTGTGGCCGAAAAAGACGGTAACCCCATCGCTAACCGCATAGAACCTGGGAAACGACCACGCTCATCAATGTCACCAACCATAGTGATGAAAGACGACAAGCCATATATGGCAATCGGTTCGCCTGGCGGTAGCCGCATTATCGGCTATGTAGCGCAAAGCATTATCGCGCATATTGACTGGGGAATGGATATCCAACAAGCGATCAACCAACCTAAAATGATCAACCGCTTTGGTGAGATGGACCTAGAAAGTGGCACGCCACTCACCCAGTTTTCTCAGCCATTCGAAAAAATGGGCTATAAGGTCAAAGCCCGAGATCTTAACTCCGGTTTACACGCGATTCGAGTGACCGAAAAAGGGCTAGAAGGCGCAGCCGACCCAAGACGGGAAGGTATTGCCATCGGGAATTAGTTTTATTTTTTGCTCGTAAAGACACAAAACACGACGCCCATCACGCTAAATTTCTATGTACTGGAACCAAGCGTGATAGGGCTCTCTCAGCCTTATTCCTCCTCCCTATCTCCTCTTAGTATGGTGGATTTTTCTTCACCTCATTTCGTTCATCATTCACGTTGCCCTACTATAAAAACGAAAAGGACATCACGTGAAACCGATAAAAACGGCACTCTATCTATCCATCACTTCTGCTTTGATTTTTGGTTGTGCTTCAGAGTCGACGACCCCCTCTGATCAAACGAAACCGACATTTTATAGCTGTGATGCTTCAAATATTTCAGCCGCCAACGACCTTCGAATCTATCAAGTCATGGTCGAAAGCTTCGTCAATGGCGACGACAGTATTGGTCATGGCACCGGTTACGGTACTAGTCACCATATGGGTGACATACAAGGGATCATCGATTCACTCGACTATATCCAATCCCTAGGCATGAACGGTCTCTGGCTGACCCCTATTTTTAATTCCCAACCTATTAGTGGCCAAGATCATTGGGCGGATAGGCTGGATGCCACCGGTTATTTCGCAACTAACTATTTTGAGATTGATCCGCGATTTGGCACATTGGAAGACGCGAAGCGTTTAGTAGACGAAGCACACGCTCGCGGCATGTATGTATTCTTTGATGGCGTATTTGGTCATCACAAAAGTAATGTAGTTCCTTCACCATCTGGGCTTACCCCTGTTGGAAGTGACAACCCAGTTAGCTACCCAGAAAGCCTTCCCTTCTACAAAGAAGTGGCCGAATATTGGATTAAGGAACTAAAAATTGATGGTTGGCGTCTTGATCAAGCCTACCAAGTTCCTACTGATGCATGGCAAGAAATCCGTAAGGCCGTCGATGAAGCATCAAATTCCGTGACGTATGCCGACAAAGACGGCAAGCAAGTCAACCCACTGGGTTATATGGTGGCAGAGATTTGGGCTGGCGAGAATAAGATCATTGAAACCGGTTACGGAACGGATAGCGCACCTGCGCTTTGTTCAGCCTTTGATTTTCCTGTTCGCTATCGCTTAGTCGAAACATTTGCCGTCAATGAGTCGGGTGTTGGTGGTAAAGGTGGAGAGTGGCTGGCAGAAGGAATGAGCCTTCATTCACTCTACCCAGATCACGCCAAACCAAACCTGATGCTTGGCAATCATGACCTCGTGCGCTTTGGCGATCTGATACAACGTGGAAATCTAGCGGATCCAGAAGACAACGAATATTGGCAGCGATACAAGGCGGTTTTATCGTTTCAAGCCGCCTATACTGGACCAATTACCGCCTACTATGGCGATGAAATTGGTGATGAGCTAGAAGGGTTTGCCAGCCGTATTGAAAATGACTGTGCGATTATCGGTAAATGTGATGACCATGTGGCTCGCACCAGCGGTGTCGTCGAGGGTGTCAACGCCACTCTTGATCCCAAACAAGCTGACCTTAAAACATACTTCACGGAATTAATGACGCTTCGTGAGCAACACCCTGCTCTGGCCAGAGGTGCGAGAACTAACATCATCGCCAATGCCACCACCTATGCGGATGTAAAACAATATGAGGGGAATGCTATTCTTTACGTCCTTAACGTATCGGATAATACCCAACAGATCTCAATAGCGAATGAAACACTCGCTTCCAACACCACGCTAACGGACCTACAATCCAACGAGCGTATTAGCCTCACGTCTGGTCATTACTCGATTGATCTTGCCCCCTTCCAAGGCCGATTCTTGAATATTGATCAACCTAGCGGCGCGGCACCCATAGCATTCGTTGCGGCGGCCTCACAAGCTACGGGAGACTCATTTATGAGCGCTTGTGATAACCCAACAGTATCTGAGTCTGGCCCAATCAATGAATCATTGTATGTGGTCGGCGATTTTACCGATTCCAATTGGAAACATTCTTCATCTCGGGCATTTGAATACAAAGGGGACGGCGTGTATCAAGTCGTCGTCTCAGAAAAGCCCGGAAGTTATCGAATGCAATATGCGACTAAAGATTGGAAGCCACAATTTACCGCTGAAGGGTTAAGCCTTAAATTTGGCCAAGAAAACACCCTGAAATTTGGCGGCTACGGCAAAGACACGGCGGTGACAATTTTAGAAGAAGGACGCTATGTTTGGAGTCTGAAATTTGATGATGCTGGCACACCGCTCAATATTTTAGCGGCAAAATGCGCCCAATAAATAGCCGTAAAATCGGCGGCATAAGTATCGATAACCGCTGTATCGACAAATCAAGCAGCAGCAATTCAATCAACAACAACTCAAGCATAGAAAGTAAAAATTAATCCAGTGACAATAAAAACGGCCACGTGTTCGGTGGCCGTTTTTCATAATGGTTCTAATTATCCAATCTATAGCTCGAGATTATGCCAAAGCTGGATATGTTTTAAACTTCACGCCCATCATTTGTTCCATACAATGCACCACTTGGCAGCTATAACCAAATTCATTGTCGTACCAAATATACAATACACATCGGTTGTCTTGTGCAATGGTTGCTTGGCCATCAATGATCCCAGGGTGACGCGCCCCCACCAAATCAGTTGAGACCACCTCTGTAGAATCCGTGTAATCAATTTGAGCAGCCAATGAACTGGTAAGCGATATTTCACGCAAATACGCATTAAGCTCATCTTTAGAAACTGACGATTCAAGGTTGAGGTTCGCGACCGCCATCGAGACATTAGGGGTAGGAACACGAATAGCGTTGCCGCTCAATTTACCTTCTAATTCAGGCAATGCTTTAGATACGGCTTTTGCTGCACCCGTTGATGTTAAGACCATATTCAGCGATGCAGAACGGCCACGACGATCACCACTGTGATAGTTATCAATCAGATTCTGATCGTTAGTATAGGAGTGCACAGTTTCAATGTGTCCAGACACGATGCCGTACTTATCATTGACCGCCTTCAGCGTCGGAGTGATGGCATTGGTGGTGCAACTTGCCGCAGAGACAATCGTGTCGCTATCTTGAATAACATCATGGTTAACACCAAATACAACATTCTTGATATCGCCTTTACCTGGAGCGGTAAGCAGCACGCGCTGCGCCCCTTGGCAAGCGACATGTTGACCCAAACCTTCGGCATCACGCCACACACCCGTGTTATCAACAACAAGTGCGTTATTGATGCCATAAGCGGTGTAGTCTACATCTGACGGGGAGTTAGCATAAATAACTTGGATATAGTTGCCATTGACAATCAGCGCTTTGCTTTCCTCATCAACAACAATACTGCCGTTGAACTGGCCATGCACTGAATCACGACGCAACAAGCTCGCTCGCTTTTGAAGATCGCCCTGCTTACCACCACGTACGACGACAGCGCGTAAACGTAACGGATAACCAGGCCCACTTTTCTCAACCAGAATACGAGTGAGCAAACGACCAATACGTCCAAAGCCATACAACACAACATCTTTCGTTTCGCGAGTGCTATCGCTATTGATGCTTTCGACGAGTGACGTCATCAAGAAATCTGCAATGCTTTTGCCATCATTATGCGTAGACCAGTATTGCTGAGCAATCTGACCCACATCGATACAACAAGGTGACAAATCCAGCTCAATCAATTTTTCTATAATGGGGGCAGTTTGAGCAACGTTGACGGATTGGCTGGAATAATGGCGAGAAACACGGTGGGTTTTAATAATATCAATGGTCGTGGCGTTGACGAGCGTTTTACCAAATAACAGGATTTCGACGCCCTTTTCCCTGTAGAGCCGACCTAAAATAGGCAGAATCGACTCGACGAGTGTTTGGTTAAGTTGCCATTGATTTTGATGAATTTCCGATTGCGAGATAGTGCTATTACTCATAGTACCTGGGGGACCTCTATCAGTTATAGGCGCCTCTCAATTGCATGTAGGGTACAAGAGGCAAGGCGCGTGTTTGGGGATGTAATTATGTTGTTATTTTTCTGTGCGGGAGTGTAACAAGCAGAGACTTAATCTGCTAGGAAAAATAAAGAAGGATATAAACTATGTATTTTGTGATTCAAGTAGAATTTATGATGGGGCATTACCGAGAGTCATGCCAATAAGGAAGTGAAAATCATTGGCTTATTTTTTATGATTAATCAAATAAGCCAATACTATCACCAGCAACACTAGCCAAATTTATCAGTAACGGTTAGGAATCAAGCACCGAGTGGATTAAAACCCTCTCACTAGCCTTCAAAAGTATCATGGTCTTGTTTTTTAATAGCCTTATGTCCATCTTCTGCCACCCCACTTTTCCAATAGCTACTGATATAGATATCTTCTTTAGGAATGGCTTTTTCGTTACGGAAATATTGTCTAAGTGCTTTCATTTCATCAAATTCGCAAGCGCACCATACAAAAGGTTCGCCGGATAACCACGGTAATGACTGAGCCGTTTGCGCGACAGACTCTAGTGTCCAAACCACTTCTATCCCTTCTGGAACGTTTAGTGTTTGTTTATCTTCTAAGTCAATGAGCTGAATGACAGCGTATCCTCTTGCCTCTGGCGGAAGTGTTGCAAGCTTGGTGGATAGCGCAGGCAACGATGTCATATCTGCGGTCAAGAAAAACCAATCTTTTTCGGTATTAATATTCTGTATCGTACCAGGCCCGACAATACTAATCGTATCCCCTACTTTCGCAGAGATCGCCCAACGCGCGCCGAAACCACATAATTTGTCTTCCGTTATATGAGTAACAAAATCAACCTCGATGACGCCTTGCTCCACATCAAGTGATCGAATAGTGTATGTTCTCATCTTTGGGCGGCTGTCTTCTGATAGTCCAGTAAGATCCGTGCCACCATCTTGATTAAACAAAAACTTAATATAACCACCGACACTATCAAGCTCGAGTGACTTCAATGCCTCTGCCTGAAAGGTCAAGCGACGCATATTAGGGGTAAGCAAACGAGTTTGAATCACGGAAAGGGTTTTGGGCGTAGGCTTTTTCATAAACTATTCACTAATGATTATTGTTATCATTAAGTTTATCACAACCTCGTGCTTTGTCTTTATTATTTACCGTGCTTTACACAGATAAGTATATTCTGAGAGAGTAGAATGACGAAAGCAAAACGCGTTACGCTGTTTATTTTCGGGATCAAAAAAGGTTCGACATGTCGAACCTTTTTATCGTATTAGCTCACTGTCTACAAAGTGACAGAGCCAAAGGCCAGTGGCCATTCTGTGTGGCGGTCTTCACCGTTCTCGTCGCGCTTAATCTCAGCTAACCAGCAGAAAAGTTCCCATCCAAAGCCAGCAGCAATGATGCCATCTTTGTCGGTTGGGTCAGTATCTGGCGTGTATTCAGCAATATCAGCACCCACTAAACGTACTTTACCTGATGCCTTCACCTTACGTAGGATTTCATAGACCTGCAGATGGCTCAAGCCAAATGGATCTGGGCTTGAGTTAGCACGACAGAACGCAGTATCTAGCGCATCTAAGTCAAAGGTTAGATAAACCGGACCACCATCACCACAGCGATCAATGATGCTTTCTACCATCGCATCAACGCCAAGGTCATACACTTCATTAGACGTAAAACCTGTGGTACCAAATGCAATATGGTTGCCTTTTACCAGCGCTGTTTGGCGGCCACGCATACCAATTTGTACCGTACGCTCTGGATCCGCTAAACCTTCAGAATACAGCTTCGCTAACCAGTGGCCTGATGTATACGGATAATCAAAATCAGCACGAGTAGACAGATCGTAATGGCCGTCAAAGTGAATAACACGCAACGGGCCATACTTTTCACCTAGGGCACGCATCGTAGGATAAGGGATGGTGTGATCGCCACCAAATACAAGCGGTGTACAGTTCTTCTCGACAACCATATGGTGAAGAAGCTCGGTCAACTGTTCAACTTCGGCTTTTAGCTCGAATTGGCCTAAGCTATCCCAGTTACCGTAATCGACAACACGACACCATTCAAACGGAAGCTCACCATTGTCTCCAACCGTACCCATGCCCATTTTACTAAGATGACGTAAGCGTTGAGGAGCAAACTTGTGAGATGAACCTGTTGGTGAACATTTTTCAATGCCCATTCCATAAATGACGAGATCCGCATTATCAAGATCTTGAGAGAATGGCGCTTGATAAAAACCGAGGTAGTCTTTATTGATGAAACTTAGCTGCTCAATGCCCTTGCCGCCGCCCTGCTGTTTTACTCGAGCAAGGTAGGCCGCTATTTTAGGGTCTAAATTATCTGCGGCTGATACATTTTCCCAGATGTATTTATACTTTGCGACTTTTTCTGGGTCTATTGCTGGCCATTTTTTGAAGTTTGACATTGATGTATCTCCGATCAAAACAAGGGAACTTGTTAAAAACTACTTAAGACAATAATCTGTAATCCTTAACATTGGCAGTAACATACTGGATGTAACTTATACTTTCTTATGACTCATATTGATCGCATTACCACTAATGGATGACTTTCTCAACAAAACATTGTTCATTATTTGACCGACTTCTAATTACCTCCTATGGTTTGATAACGCCCATGATCAAGGAGGTTAATGATGAAAAAAATGAGCAAATCGTACCGTATGCAAGTCATTAAAGAAGTCGCCGAAAGAAAAGTACGAGAGCAATGCAATGACCCAATGGCTAGATACATCAACGAATTGATCGACCAACACCCGCATCGAGACAATGTTGTTGAATTCAAACAAGAGTTTACTGGTAGTTATTTCGACGAAAACGCAGGAGGTTGGGTAAGTAAAACTTGGCGAAGTAAATAGGGTCGCCAATGATATCAACGTTCTTATAGTGCTTACTTGAGTAATATTATGGGGAACTAGGCTTATAGCATGACACGCTCCTAGCTTGATATGAGGCGCCAAACCTACTGGCGCCCCCTGAGCAAAATCTTACCTCTTAACTCACACCTGATGTACCGCTATCACCTCAATTTCTACTTTTGCATCCAATGGTAATCTCGCTACTTCAACGCACGAACGCGCCGGAAACGGAGCCTGATGAAGGTTAAAAAAGGCCTCATACGCAGCGTTCACCTTTGAAAAATCATTTAAATCTTTGACAAAAACCGTTGTCTTGACAATGTGACGTGCTTCTAGGCCCGCCTCTTTAACTATCGCCAGCGCATTATTCAAAGATTGTGTGGTTTGCTCCGCAACGTCCTCTGCCATCACTTTTGTTTCTGGATGGAGAGGAAGTTGGCCTGAGGTCATCACTATATTTCCAAACGTCACACCCTGAACATAAGGGCCGATCGCTAGTGGTGCTTGTGGCGTAACAATTGCTGTCATTGACATTTTCCTTAAAAATTAAATTCATGGTGTTCGTCGCTAATGATGTATTGAGTAATATGATGTATTGAGTAATGCCAAGAACACGTCATAAACAACGAACAAACACTATCTGATTAATCACTCATTGATGATGAGTACGAACGATTACCCCGTAAACACAGGTAATAGCCCCAACATCGATAAAAAGTGAAACGTTGCCGTTAATACACCAAAACCAATGACGATATAAATCATTACCATGCCACCGGGCGCTTTAAAGCCCTCCGAGCCGTTGTTTCCTTCTCGTGTTTTCTTCGCTAAAAGCGCAGGAATAATACATGTCCACACTGTGGCTGCTGCGCCTGCGTACGCGATAGCGATAACGAAACCAAAGGGAAATAGTACCGATAAAACAAGCGGTGGTAAGAACGTTACTAACCATGTTTTGGTTCGACCTTGGCGAGTATCTTCAAATTTAAAAAAGTCTGCTAGGAAGTCGAATACCCCCAGCCCGACGCCAATAAAAGAAGAAAGTATCGCCGCCATTGAAAACGTATTGATTGCATTCGCCACTCGATCAGATTCAATCACTGAACCCAACGCTGTTAGCAAAGCGTCAACGTTCCCTCCCTGCTCTATAACAGGTCCAAAGCTCGCTCTAGGTAGATTGCCAAAGATGCTAACAAGCCAAACAAAATACAATAAAGAGGCGATAATCGTTCCGCCAAGAATGGCTTGTTTTGCCTTAGCCTCTGAGCCGTAATACGCTCTCATTGACGACACCGAGTGATGGTAGCCAAACGATGTCAATGCAACAGGTAACATCGCCATTGCGTACGGAGCGTAATGGTTTTCTTGACTAATCGTATCGAATAACACACCCATATCGACTTTGACGGCAAGACCTGATACCCCGAAGACAAAGCTCAGAACCATAAAAGCAATAAGTACGACGGAAATACGATCGACCGCTCGAGTGGAATGCCAAACAAAAGTGGAAAAGATAAGAACAAATAAGGCAGACGCTAATTTGGCATTCAGCCCAAGGACATCCTTTAAAATAAGTCCCGATGAAGTAATATACGCATAAAGTAGGATACCACCTACAAAATACACCGTTATATTATTTAAAAAACTAATCTTTGATCCTAATAAATCTTTTGTCACCGTATCAAATGAAACTTTAAGGCCGTAGTTTTTGAATGCTTCTAATAACATCCAACCCGATATAGTCATCACTATCATAGTAATCGCAATAGCGAATAAAGACCAAACCGTCCACGCCCCTGCCCCTGCACTTGGTAGCCCTAACATTCCAGCACCGACACATACGCTGGCAATAATACAGGCACCACCTATTAAAGATGGATTCTTATTCATAATATATTCTCGTAAGGTTCACGTAATTGAATTAGTTTTTAACTAATTTTAAGTTTTTAATTATTATAGGTATCGAAAAAAAAAGAGCGTAGCTTGCTTGCTACGCCCTTTATTGGAGATTAAGCTTCTTCGAGCTGAGCTTGTGGCGCATGAGCCGTGACTTTTTCTACTTCTTTTAATCGAGCTGTGAAGTGACGCAACACCTCAGGCTCGTAAGTAAAATCTAGCCCCTTCACTTTGTGCGCATTCTCTTTGACCTTCTCAAATGCCTCAATGACATAGTCCATATGAGTCTGGGTGTAGGTCGCACGAGGAATCGTTAAGCGGAGTAACTCTGCTGGGCAAGGGTGCTGCTTGCCAGTAGCTGGGTCTCTACCTAACAACAAAGAGCCAATTTCTACCGCGCGAATCCCTGCGACTTTGTACAACTCACAAGCCAACGCATGAGCAGGGAATTGATCCGCTGGGATATGCGGAAGCAACTTACCAGCATCGACAAACGCAGCGTGACCACCCGCCTGCTGACAGACAACACCTATCGCTTCTAAACCATTAACCAAATATTGCACTTGGTTAATACGGTAAGCCAGCCACTCTTGACGCATGCCGTCATAGAGGCCTACAGCCAAACGCTCCATCGCGCCGCCTTCTAAGCCACCATAAGTCGGGAACCCTTCTTGTACAACACAAAGCGTGCGACAATCAGTGTAAGCATCCATCATGCTTTCATCTTTAAAGCACAACAATCCGCCCATTTGTACCATGGCATCTTTCTTCGCTGACATCGCAAGGCCATCGGCATACTTGTAAGATTCGCGAGTAATTTCTTCAATCGTCCAGTCTTTGTAACCCTCTTCACGCTGTTGAATAAAATACGCATTCTCAGCATAGCGAGCCGAGTCCATAATGACTGGGATATCATACTTCTGAGCGATTTCATACACCGCTTTAAGGTTTGCAATTGAAACAGGCTGACCACCTGCTGAGTTACAAGTAATGGTGCTCACGATATAAGGTACGTTTGCAGCACCTGCATCGATGATGGCTTCTTCCAGCTTTTCTAAGTCGAAGTTTCCTTTAAAGTCTGCGTTAACAGCAGTGTCAAAGGCATCTTTAGTGTATACGTTCTTAGCAACACAACAGTTAACTTGTGTATGACCTTGTGTGGTATCAAAGAAATAATTAGATAGCGCGACCATTTTGGTTCGATCTAATCCCTTTTCTTTCTCGCGTTTTTTAATCAATACCGGAATATAGATTTGCTCTGCACCACGACCTTGGTGGGTTGGAATCGTTAAATCATAACCAAAAATATCTTTAACGGCATTGGCAAGTGCATAATAGCTTCGGCTGCCACTGTAGGCTTCATCACCACGTAACATCGCCGCTTGCATCTCTTGAGTAATAGAGCCTGTGCCGCTGTCCGTTAATAGATCAATAAACACATCTTCACTGTCTAGCAAGAAAGGGTTCATTCCTGCTTTTACAATGGCTTCATCACGGTATTCACGTGTGGTGCGTTTCACTGGCTCGACGACGCGAATACGGAATGGTTCAGGGAGATGTTTAAAGTTTTCCATAATATTATCCTACTCTTCTATTTATTCTTGTTTTAGATCAGGTAATCAAAAAGCAAACAAGAATAATTAAATAACAATGCTATCCAGATAAATATCTAGACATTGATTTTTATTACAATAAAACAAACGCAGTAATACCTAAGTTATATAATACTGGTAATTACTTAGTTAAATTTAGCGTGCACAAAAAGTGCGAGAGGTAGGCTTATCTCGAAGGGAAGAAAAATGCGATCTTATAATCTAATGTAATCCAACTATTTGTCATGTTGAAAATATCCATTGTTGCACCTATTTGAAACATCGTATTTCAAATTACTATGTTAATTATCTATAGATTAAGAAAATTGTCATCTATATCGTTGGCAATATGAGATGCTGTTAACATAAAATCGTCACCTATTAATAAAAAGAAATTTGCCATCAGAAATATTATGATGAAGATCAATATAGCGTACTAGTAAGCTAATTCACTATGACAGCATATCAATTTTTTACTGTTACTCTTTGCATAAAACTCAGGACTCGCTGCATAGTCTGTTCAAAATAAGGATTCCAACTCAACCGAGCATTGATCGTATCATCTTCAAAGAGATCCCACGCCGCGTGACTCAATGTCGGCATTTTAGGGCAGTCAACTTTGTATACCTCCCCTTCTTGACTACCACCGCATTGGCGCATCAAACCTTGTCTTCCGTACAGTGGATTACTTGCACTGTACAACACCGATATATGGGAACCACTTTGGATATAAAATTCGGGCAGTTTCATGGGAAATTTTACGAAACGGGGATCGCTGTAACTGCGATCACCAAACCAAATCAACTCTGATTCTTGATGGCTAAAACGCACCTTGAACAAATCATAGATCCCCTTTGCATCGACTAACTCATCACTTTCTGCAAGCATCAGAATAGCCGGCACATCAAGTGGGTCTGCATTTAATTTTTTTTGAACGTCTACGGCGCTTTGGTAATACAACGCGGCACCATGCATCGCCAACGAATCATAACGGGAATAGTTTTGTTCTTTTTCCACACTGACCCAATCAACAAAATAGCTCGCAAACCCAGCCAACCCAGCTAATGGGTCTTTGGGCTTAAAAGCCGGAGAAAAAAGCAATAAGCCATTGATGTCCGCTCGATCAGCCGCGTAACTGGTGACCAAATTGGTACCCGTTGAAAAGCCACCAAGCCAAACGGAATCGACCTCTTGTCTGAGTAGGTCAACTTGGTGGGCAACAGACTCCACCCAATCATCATAGGTAGGATTCATAAGATCAGCAGGACGAGAGCCATGTCCAGGCAAAAGCATCACATGGACAAGGTAACCTTGAGCGGACAAATACGGGGCAATATCAACAAACGAGTAAGGCGAATCTCCCAAGCCATGCACAAGTAATATCCCTTGGCCATTCGCTACCTCGGGGACCAACTTATATGGGCTAACGGCATCCATTTCGCGGTCAAAACCCGCCCCATGAAAAACACGATATGTTGACAACCAGTCACGAGTTTCCGTCGCGTATAGTGAAAACGTGGCTTGCCGGTAGGGCGATAATGAATATGAACGCTCATACATTTGAGGATTAGCGTCGATGACCCTATTACTGCATCCACTGATAAGCACTGTATACAACAATATGCTTAGCAACGTGGATAGCCATTTAACTAGAATCACCGAGCGCGCTCCCAACATCGTATTACTTCGTAACGGTCAGCTATATGATAGAATCAATTGGAGATTCGTTAATTACTTGAGCTTTGATGATCTCGAAAATAGTCCATAGCATCCATCACATCGCCGTTAGCAAGCTCACATTGCTTTTTATCCGCTAGGTATACACCTTTTTTAGCTTCACAAAAGCGTTGCGCTTCTGTTTTATCGGCACTGTTATGTTCTCTATAATAAGTCCAAGCATCCACCGTTTCACCTGACTTAAGCGCGCACTTTCCTGTTGCAAGATCATAAGTCCCATGCTGCGCACAAAACACAGCGGCAGGGTTTGCCATGTTGAGATCGGCCTCCTCTTTTGCTACGTCAGACTTTGCACAACCATACAAAAATAAACTGGATACAAGTACTGCAGTTAGAGTTGTCTTCATTGGTGCTTCCTCTTCTTGTGTAGACGTCAATTGTCTTGCCCTACCTAAACCCTAGATGAGTTTCTCATCTATTCAAATACATCGCCGTATTTACTCGCGATTACTGCTGTGCAACTGGGCAAACAACAACGCATCACCGAGTTTATGGCGCTTCTCCAAGCTAAAGCCATTTTCATTACAAGGCTTTTGCCACCTTTGAGAGGGTAACAGTGGGTAATTTACTTGTATGTTTTTCTAGTTAATTGAAAATTCATGAGTAAATTATAAATAAAGGAACGTCTGTACATGAATGGTTTTCGTTTGTGGCATCTAGCGCAAGCTTCTCTTGGTATCGTCCAATGGGTTGGCATTGCAATTCTACTCAACCCAATCATCATAGAACGGACTTCTAGTGGTGCACTACTTGGCCAAGTAATGGCATTAATTGGTGGTGCCGGCTTATTCGCGCCTCTCATTGGAGGCATTGCAGACAAATACTCATGCCATCGCATTTTACAAAGAATGGCGCTTTTTGTTCATATCATTGCCTTACTCATTCTCTACTTTGCCGAAACGACCATGCCAATCTATTGGACCGTTGGAATGCTTATTGGACTCGGCAGTGTGTCGTTATTAGTACTCAATCCTACCTTTGTTATCGCCACCAGCAAAAACCAAGAAGAAGAAGGCCGAGGTCTGACTAATCTTTTTCAGTGCCAATTTTTCGGTATTATCGTCACTGCAGTACTCATTGCTATCGCAGAATCACTTGGCGTAGAGAGTGATAACCAGCTGCTGATATTACTGGCTTTAGTCACTTGTGTTCTCTTTATGGTCTCTATTGCCCCTCCTCCCGCGATCACGATTGAAGACCAATCAACACCCTTAGATTCACATAATCCTGAGGACCGCTCAGAAGGCCATTCAGGCAATACACGATTTTTACCATGGCTACTGTTCCTGCTCGCGGTATTTTTCTCGATGTTCTTATCGTCAAACCTAATGGAATTAGGCCCACTCCTGATCAAAGAGGTGTACCACGTTGAAATAGGAAATTCTGCGTTAGGTATGGCCGTTTCAGCGTTTATTAGTCTATTTATGTTGGAATCAGCGGGCCGCTGGATGCAAAAAAGTGGCCCCTTTAATGTCTGGTTTAGCGCGCAAATTGTCTACTTAATCATTGGTACTTTGTTCTGGTTCACTGCTGGAAAAGATGTACATAGCATGATTCCAGTTGCCCTATTAGTGCTTCTTATGCAGGCGATGTCTTGGAACGATATGATCATTCCTGCCATTGCTGGGCGTTTAAGCCCGACATCTCCGGCACTCACTCAAGGGTTACTGATGCTCTGTATGGCTGGCGGGTTTGGCGTCGGTGCCATGCTAGCCGGAATATCTATTGACCAGTTTGGTTATAGTTCAGTGTTCACCCTTTCTCTAATGGGCATTGTCACTGCACTATTGTGCATCATTTGTCTCGTTGCGGCTTCTCGGACCCTCATTTTCAAACAGGCCCAAGCTCAATAGAGGCCGAAACACAACGAAGGGTAAGCATGGCGGTAAGTGCTGCGGACTTACCGACTCATCGTGTTCTTAGCACGCATCACACTCAAGAAGGGTTGTTATCTGAGTATTTTTTCATTCGTGATGCGTTCTTTTTACTCTGTTAATTAATGGTCCATTCCATTGAAAGACAAGATCTCGTCATATTTATCACTGGATAGACCATTTGTCGGCCATACTCATATATAATCCGGACCAATAGTGTCAAATCGAAGAGTATTATGTTTCTAACGCCTTACGTAACCAGCACCAACGACCATTTTGAATTCACTCGCCTGCAAGCAAGCCATTTTGCAAAAAAAGTAGCGGAAGACTTCAACCCAATTCATGACGAAGATGCCAAACGCTTTTGTGTACCGGGCGATCTATTGTTTGCAGTATTACTGCAAAAAGAAGGCATTAGTCAAAAAATGCGCTTTGATTTTTCTGGCATGGTCACAGATGGTATACCGCTGAGTGTAAGTAAGAGGTGTGATACAGAAAGCGCGCTAGTTGATAGTAATAACAAAGAATACTTACACATGACACGTGACGGTGCCGTCAGTCACGATCAAGCATTCATCGAACATCTTGTTACCAGTTATGTACAGTTCTCGGGCATGAACTTTCCACATATTATGGTGCCACTCATGCAAGAGCAGCAGATGATGATCAACTGCCAGCGACCATTAGTAATATACGAAAGTATGGAAGTCGAGTTCGACCGAATCGATCTTAACCACCCTGTGGTCGAGTTTACCGGCGCAACGTTTGATGTTGAAGGTAAACGTGGCTTAGTGACACTAAACTTCTCGTTTACCGAAGACGGTGAAATTGTGGGTAAAGGCATGAAAAGAATGGTAGCGACGGGGCTGAAACCCTATAGCGATGAAGCGGTTGAAGATTTAGTGGATCGTTTCAACCAACGTAAGACCGACTTTCTTGCTCAGGTAAATAGCGCCGCATAACCTTATACGCCGCTCTTAAACCGCTCAACGATTAGCGCCCCGCGATTGAAATATCTAACGTGGGGCTTTTTTCATGCGCTTCTCTAGTTGAGTCTCAGAGCACTCCCGCCCACATTCAAATGAACGAATTAGATCCACCGTCTCACTCTCGCCTTGTAATCAAGGTACTGCTCTCCAAACATACGTGTCAATGCACGCTCTTCAGGCCGAATTTGAAAACGGTTAATATATAAAACAAACAACACACTCGTCAGCAGGCTCAATACATCTTCCAACCATATCCCCCAAGCTAGTAACAAGCAATAAAGTGCGACATACATTGGATTTCTAGTGAGTGAAAAAATCCCTGAATCTACGACTTGGCTAGCCTTGTCGGGTCGAGTGGGATCCACCGTAGTTTTCGCACGCTTAAATTCATAAACACCTGATATACCAACATACCCACTTGCCGCAACCAGAAGCACCACCCAGATTACCTTCAAGGGAATGTAAATAAAGAGCCAAGTGCTATCCACGGAATGAATGGCAAACATCAAGATTGCAAGGACCAGGAAAACAGCAACTGGTGGTATTTTCAGTTCTAATGCTTTCATTCTCTTAGTCCTTGATAAGTCGCGTGAGCGTTAATAATTTGCGAGCAAGTCGTCATGTCGGCTTACCGTACCAAGTAGGAATCAGTACGATTCCCACATTTCACCACATCAAATCTTACTCGCTTGGCATGCGCTATATATAGACTTTATACAATGGTAATCAGACGCAATATAGCCTGTAAAGGGTGCTTCACCGGTTGATCCTCAAAACGTTTGACTTGGCTACGACAAGAATAACCAGTAACAAGGCAACGATCCTTTGGCAAAGACGCCATTTGAGGTTTCCAACTTAGGCCATAGATATCTTTCGACATTTGCAACTTATCCGACTCGTGCCCAAACGTACCCGCCATCCCACAACAGCCAACCGGTACTGTGTTAAGTTGGCCTCCGAAATGACTGAAAATACTGCCCCACTCTTTCTCAGCATTAGGAAGTTTGGTCTTCTCTGTGCAGTGCGCAAAGAGATACCATGGTTCTTTGTCACTTGATACTGAGGGCGTCAGGGTTTTCAGTAGTGGCGTCAACCATTCATGAACCGTCAATACATCAAACTCTCCACGTTTATCTTCCAATATCTCAACGTATTCGTCGCGATAGCACAGCACCAGTGCCGGATCGACGCCAACCAATGGTATATTTAGCAGGGCCACTCGCTGTAAGAAATCAGCTGTAGATTGTGCTCCATCAGCAAACTGTTTTAAGAATCCTTTTATATGTGCCGCTTTACCGTTTGGTTTGAATGGCAAGATCACGGGCGTCTTCCCTAATACAAGCACCAGTTTAACAAAGTCTTCCACTACTTCCGCGTCGTAGAAGCTGGTAAATGGGTCTTGTACTATCAACACATAGTCGGCTTTCTTTGCGTCTGACAACCCAGACAACTTTTCCAAATCAAACACTTCAATGAGTTGAGACTGCATGCGTTGTTTTAGCGTAGGGACAGATAGAAGTGGTGCATCAATATAACCAACGCTTTTTTCAGTTAGGGATTTTACCCAAGGTTGTTTGAGTGCAAAGTTCACTGTTTTAGGTATTTTTGCCATATATGGCAATAGGGTCTCGATGTTTGCCACTAAGTAATCTTTAGCAGGGCGCTGGTAACGTGTGTAATAGAGATTTAAAAAACGCGCTCGAAAACTTGGCACATCAACCTTAATTGGGCACTGGCTAGCGCAGGCCTTACAAGCAAGGCAACCGTTCATTGCCTCATACACTTCATGTGAAAAATCATACTCGTGACGCTTGTTAAACGTATTGCGCCATTTCTCGATCAATCCTTTCGCGCTGCTACCTTTTTGTGTTTGATGTTCAAGTTCGACCACATCAAAACCTTGCTCAGAGAGCTGTCGTAACCACTCTCGAACCAATCCCGCTCGTCCTTTTGGAGAATGACGTCGGTCGGCTGTCACCTTCATCGAAGGGCACATAGGTGATGCGGTATCGTAGTTAAAACATAATCCGTTGCCGTTGCACTCCATTGCCTGAGAAAAGCTGTCTCGCACTTCTACAGGGATCTGACGGTCATACGTGCCCCGTTTGACATCCGAGACTTTCACTAAGCCATCTTCACTGCCTAGTGGTGTACAAATTTTACCTGGATTCATTTTATTGTGGGGATCAAACGCCGATTTTATACGACGTAGTTCATTAAATAAAACATCACCAAAAAAAGCAGGGCCGTACTCTGAACGGAAGCCTTTACCATGTTCTCCCCACATCAAACCGCCATACTTGGAGACCAATTTAACCACTTCATCGGACACTTGGTGCATTAACGCTTCTTGTTTTGGATCACACATGTCAAGTGCAGGGCGTACATGCAAAACGCCCGCATCAACGTGGCCAAACATGCCGTAGTGCAAACCATGACCATCGAGTAGTACCCGGAATTCATCGATAAAGTCCGCCAAATTCTCAGGTGGAACACACGTATCTTCTGCAAACGCGATAGGCTTAGCACTGCCTTTAACTGCACCAAGCAACCCCACGGCTTTTTTACGCATGTTATAGATCCGCCCTAAGCTGGCGACGTCGCTTGTGATCTGATAACCAATAATGCCGGCTTGTTCAGTTTCCAGCATTTCATCCAGTTTTGCGGTCAGCTGCTTAACAGAAGCCTCTACCTCGCGAGTATCTTCACCAGCATACTCCACCATATTTATACCAAGCATCTCTTTACCCGGTACATCAGTGATAAGGTCGCTCACGGTATGCCAAACAATATCTTGTTTTGCTAGGTTCAAGACTTTAGAGTCTACCGTTTCAACTGACAACGCATTGGCTTCCACCATAAATGGTGCATTTCGCAATGCGGCTTCAAACGTGCTGTATTTAACATTGATCAGCGTGCGGGCTTTGGGAATAGGCGTTAGGTTAAGTTTTGCTTCGGTAATAAACGCTAACGACCCTTCTGCACCACACAAAATGCGCGTGATATCAAACGTATCGTTGACTGGGTCAAAAGCATTTTTTAGATCGTAGCCGGTGAGAAAGCGATTTAATGGTGGGAATTTTTCATCTATTAATAGTCGATTCTCTCGGCAGACTTGTTCAGAAATCTTGAGCGCTTGAGTTGCATAACTTTGTTCTACTGGAAAGCCAAGTGAACCATCACTTTCTATCAACGAACCATCGGAAAATACCGCTTGTAACGACAACACATGATCGGAAGTCTTTCCGTATTTTAGTGAACCTTGCCCCGACGCGTCGGTATTAATCATCCCCCCTAGCGTGGCACGATTGCTTGTCGACAAGTCAGGTGAAAAGAAATACCCAAAGGGACGCACCGCATCATTTAGGGCATCTTTAACAATCCCTGTTTGAACCCGCACCCAACCTTCTTCTTTATTAATTTCAAGCACACGATTCATATGGCGCGAGAGATCAACGACAATACCAGAAGTCAGAGATTGGCCGTTGGTGCCAGTTCCGCCACCTCTCGGTGAAAACTGTATAGACTGAAATGATTCTAGACTCGAAAGTTCGCCAACAATCTGCACGTCTTGTGTCGTTTTTGGGTGCACAACCGCTTGAGGCAGGACTTGATAGACACTGTTATCCGTTGCCACAGCTAAACGACTGGAATATTGCGTTTCAATATCGCCAGTGAAGCCTTTTTGTTTGAGCTGCTGAAGAAAGACAACGACCGTAGGGTTAATGTCAGATTGCGTACTTAGTCTTGGTAACATTTTGCTTCCTGCCCCTTAAACATGCCGATCCGCTCAGCAAGGGAATAATAAAAAATAATGACACGACAGCCTGCACAACCACATCAACCCAGTATTTTAAACGGATCATCAGTATCGGCAGAAGAAGTGAGCTAATTCTACTTATCCGGTTACTTTACAACAATTAAAAATGTGATCAAATCGCAATCTCATAGCAATTATGCATCGTTTATACCTTTTCAAGCGGTTTCCTTCATGCCAAACTCAGTAGCATCAAGGAAGCAGTAACCAATTAAGCGAACTCTAATGAAAAAAACCAAGGTTATCACCACGGAAGATATTCTTCTTAAACTATGCCAATCGGTTTCTACCGTACTCACTTCAGCAACACAATCCAGCATCACCTACTCTGCTATGGTTCAAAAAATCACCAAAACTACGCTTAAGCCTGACTTTGGGTGCTTCGTACTATTTGACGGTGGTTTTTCTGGTTTGGTCGTTATCAACTTTACGTCCCAAGCAGCATTGGAAGTGTACTCAAACTATATGCGTAGCATGGGAATGCCCGAAGAAGAACTCGCCATTCACCATAATGCAGATGAAGTTGGCGATGTACTGGGCGAACTGATGAACCAGCTTGTTGGTGACTTTACTAATAAAGTACGAAAAGAGCTACAAACCAACATCACCCAAAACCAACCTAAAATGCTGGCTATCAATAAGCAAGTGGTTCTTTCTGTCGATACTAACTTGGAACGACCTCAAGCTAGACGTGTGACGTTTTCAACCGCAAACAACAATATCTTTTACCTAGAATTCGCCATGGACAAAACTGAGTTTATCCAGATGGAAGAATTCGAGGTGCAAGCCGATGAGACACCCGACGCGATTATAGAACAAGCAATAAAAAATAAAGAAACGAAGTCCCCTAAAACACAGCCTGATAATAGCCAAGATCTGCTCGACGAACTCGGTATCTAGCTCAGTACGACGCCGTAACCATTACGACAACTTAAACAGAATGGGTGGACTTCGGTCTCGCCCATCTTCTATTTCAAAACCTACACTTCCCCTTTCATTGGAAACTCGTTAAAATAGTGCCCTTTTTCTTTCGCGGTACAGAGAACTCACATTGTCGATGGATAAACAAAAAGCCCTAAAAAAAATAGCTAAGTGCCTAGAGTTAGGTAATTCAGCCAACGTCAACGAAGCGGCGAATGCGATAAAAATGGCGCATAACCTCATGTTGAAGTATGGCCTAGATAAAGATGACATTGAGTTCATCAAAATGGGTAAGACCCAATCGACACACTTACTGCCTGCCAGTATCAGCTCTACAATTTTGCGCGTCATTCGTGGGATTAACACTAAATTCGGGGTCGAAGCGGTTCTGCTCAACCATAAAGGTCTGAAACGCGTTGAGTTTATTGGCGAAGCCGACAGAGCTATTTTTGCGGCGTTTGCATTTGATATTGTGTACCGTGAAATGAATGAACACACTGGCCAATTCAGAAACGGCTTCGCAGGTTCAGGTACATCGACAGCCGAAGTGACCCGACGAGTCAATTCTTTTGTCTCTGGCTGGATTGAAGGGGCTCTTGAAAAGCTGCCGATTATCACTCCTGATGACGAGTCGAACAACAAAATTAATAACTACATCGATAAAGAGTTTAAAAATATCGACCGCGAAACCTTTAAGCAACAACTTCGAGATGCAATGAAGAATATCACTGCCGATTACGAAGTGGGCTTGAAAAAGGGGCGTAAGCTTTCTGTTAATCGACCGATTGATGGCGCCCAAGCGCCCAAAATGCTCAAGTAATATCGACCTTCACCAGCATTCATAAGGAAAATGATGACTCAGGTGTATTACCGTGTATGGCCAACTGCAGCTCGTGCTTTGTCGTTATGGGTATTATTGGTCTGCTCAGCAATGGCAAATTCGATTCCATCGTTAGAGAAGCAAGCACAGCTTAATAATGCCGATGCACAATACCAACTCGGACTTGCATTTGAAACGGGTCAGGGGGTCCAAAAAGACCTCACTAAGGCTAGTTACTGGTATCAACTAGCAAGTAATAACGGTCACCTTGGTGCGACATACAATTACGCTCAAGCACTTGAGTACGGCCGTGGAGTAAAACGTAATCCTTCACGCGCAGTACTTCTTTATACCAAACTGGCCATACAGGGCGACCAAAGCACATACGGAAAGCTGGCTGAGCTATATAGTAATGCCGATGTTGATATTCCAGCCACTGATCAAGCCGTGCTTTGGTATTCCTTTGCCGCTGGGCAATCGTCCTCTTTTGAACCGGCTTATGAACAAGCACTACAACGCCAGTTTAATCAACGCCAAATGCGCCAAATCGAAGCGCTAAAAGAACAAGAGTCGACGGTGTTATCGACACCTAATTTGAGCACCCACTCACCTAAACAAGCACAACAACCCGAAACCGTGGGAAGTTCGTGGACGACGCACTTAATTTATATTCTATTGTTGTCATTGACCTTGGCCGTATTCATCTACCAGATGAAGTGGAAACCAGCCTCAATGTCACAATCTCGCACTAGCCACAACCAACCAAACCCCAGCAATGCGAGTAATGCACGACTCAATGACCTCATCACGACCCAGCAACGAACCATTGCTCAGCTCCAACACAAACTAAAATTGGCGCATCAATCCGCAGACAAAACCGCTTCGTCTATACAACAATCAAATACACTTGAAAGCGCCTACTTACGATTTGGGTTTTCAACTAGCCAACAGCAGAACCTGACACCTAATCAACTAAAATCCCGCTATAAACAGCTTTCACGCATCTTTCATCCAGACATTCAAGGCTCCGATGAAGAAATGAAGCAGCTCAATACCGCGCTGAAAACGATAATGACGCACCTAAAGAACTCTCAAAAAATTCATTAAAAGACCTCTCGTTCTCACTATAAATTATAAGTGAAAGGAGTTTTAAACAAAAAATTAACATTTGATGCCATTTTATGTCATAATCAGTGGTGAAAATAACACCCAAGTTATTAAGGGTGGGGAGAAATAATGTATACGTTCACCATTGAAGGTTTTTGTGATTGGTGCCAGAAACCTAATTATGTAACAAAGCACCAGTACATCGACGGCAAGTGTCATTTTTCTTGTGATGAATGCGTTAATCTCGCGGCGATGGACGTCCGGCAATTCAATAAAGCGGAGTTGGAATATCGAGACTCCCTGTGCAAATCTTAGCTTGATCTCTTGCGCCTCTTTTTAAGAGGCGTTGTTGTTTTCAACACTCCTCCTCTATCGACCTTACTGTAGCCAATACACACTATTCGGTTCAAAACTAACCTTTCAATAACCACTTTGCTCCTATCACTGCCGATATTAGCATTAGCCTCTCTATACAGTGCTTTCGAACACACACTGTGAGCACCTTTGCATGAGTTCACATTTACAATATTAATTAATCAAATTAAATCATACGGTTATAGAAAATATCAATATTTTCATCAAAAAGTATTTGATCTTATCCCACCTTAAAACTACTGTATAACCATACAGCATGTATAAAAGGACAGGTTTATGTTGCGAAATACTGAAATTCTTAACTCATTACATCTTCATTCACATCGTGAGCTTACGGTAAAAGGACGCCCGATCTCTTATCAGCGTAGGATGGAAACGAATGTACTTAATAAAGTGTCTCAGCTTGCATCAAAACACCAATGGGTCCTACTGACTGCAGAATGCCCTCGCCCTACGCTTGCCCAAATCTCCCATTATCAAGGGCTAGGCAACCACATGGTACAAATCAAACCATCCATGCACTTAAATCAAACGCAAGTCATCGAGAAAGCCATTCGTTCAGGTAACGCCTGCGCGATTATCGCTAACGGAGATTTTTCTCCTAGCTGTCAGCGTGAATTGCAACAACTCGCGAAACAGCACCATTGCGAAGTTATTTTTTTACCCTCTGCTCCTTACCTTCATTGATAAATGAACGTGTTGTCATAAATAACAAGTTTGCAGTTAAAAACTTGTCCCTGTGCCGGCAGTTACGTGAAAATCCGCCGTTTAATGATACTTTTATGACCGTTGAGATACGTTAATAAAGAAATCAAAGCAAACGTTTGCTTAAATGATGGAAGCTCGTCTGAATTCTGGTATGATGCGGTGAAAAGTGGGCATACAAATGCTCTTTCTCCTCGTCGCTATTGTGCGACGCCACCGTTAGATAGGAATGTTTCCATGAGTCTCGCTGATCAAGTCCTTGCCGTAAACGACGACCTCCCAATTCGTACCGATAAACCCGTACACAGCGGTAAAGTTCGCTCTGTTTACTGGTTGACTGAAGCAGATAGTCGTCGCCTGATAAAAGATAAAGGCTACGATGTTGCAGAAGACGCGCCATTGGCGATTATGGTGATAAGCGATCGAATCTCTGCATTTGATTGTATCTGGCATGGCGAAGGTGGACTCAAAGGCGTTCCGGGTAAAGGGGCAGCTTTAAACGCTATTTCTAATCATTGGTTTCAATTATTCAAAGATAATGGCCTTGCCGATAGCCACATATTAGATATTCCTCATCCATTTATCTGGATTGTTCAAAAAGCGAGACCCGTCATGATTGAGGCTATCTGTCGTCAATACATTACAGGCTCAATGTGGCGTGCTTACGCGCAAGGTGAAAGAGAGTTTTGTGGAATAACATTACCCGAAGGGCTAAAGAAAGACTCAAAGCTCGAAGACATATTGATCACGCCATCAACCAAAGGAATCTTACGCGATATTCCTGGAGTCCCTGAAGCTGACGACGTCAATATCACCCGCAATAACATTGTAGATAATTACGCTGCCTTCAATTTCTCAAACATCGACGGCGTTGCTCAATACGAAAAGCTACTAAAAGAAGGCTTTAGTGTTATCAGCAATGCTCTCAATAAAATTGAACAAACATTCGTTGATACAAAATTTGAGTTTGGGTACGTTACTGATGCCAGTGGTAGCGAAAAGCTTATTTATATGGATGAGGTTGGCACACCTGATTCTTCTCGCATCTGGGACACCAACGCTTACCAACAAGGTAAAATCGTCGAAAACTCCAAAGAAGGCTTCAGACAGTTTTTGCTGAACCACTTTCCAGATCCTGACATTCTTCTAAATAAAGAAAGAATGCCAGAACGCGAAGCGCTAGCAAAAGAGAATGCTTTACCACTCTCATCACTAATGAGTATTTCTGAAACTTATATTGGTATTGCTGAAAAAATCACGGGACGAAAAATACAATTAAGTGAAAACCCAAAGCAAGAAATCATTGATATCCTGCGTCAAGACTACGACTTGATTGCTGACTAGTGCTGTGAGCGCGTCTTTTAAACGAAGAGAGGAAG